>NZ_JBHZAV010000016.1:0-98055 GCF_042754445.1 Embleya sp. NPDC059213 | reverse complement strand
GCCCTGGGCCACCAGGTCGGCGTCCGACTTCGACTTCGTCGCCGGGATGAGCATGTGCACCGTGGTGAGGAAGTTGTCGCGAGCCGGCGCCAAAGGCGCCCAACAAAGGAGCCACCCCCCCCATGCGCCCCGCCGCCCGCCCATTGCCCACCCTCCTGGCCCTCCTGGCCCTCCTGCTCCCCCTCCTGGCCTCCGCCACCCCCGCCCAAGCCGCCGACGAGTTCACCTGGGGCGTGCAACCGGCAGGCGGGCGCGACCACTTCGTCCTGACCGCCGCTCCGGGCCGGACCCTGGTCGACGTGGTCGGCGTGTCCAACTTCGGCGACAAGCCGCTGACGCTGCGCGTGTACGCGACCGACGCCGTGCTCGCCGCCGACGGCGGAATGACCCTGCTGACCGCCGCCGAACGGCCGAAGGACGTCGGCGCGTGGATCGGCTTCGACGCCGAGTCGTACACGGTCGAGCCGGGCAAGCGCGCGGACATCCCGTTCCGGCTGACCGTCCCGGCGGACGCGAGCCCCGGTGACCACACCGGCGCCATCGTCGCCTCGATCAAGGCCGAGGCGACCGGTCCCGGGCAACAGCGGTTCGACGTGGACCGGCGTGTCGGTGCCCGGATCTACCTGCGGGTGGACGGCCCCGCCGTGCCGCGACTGGCGATCGAGGACCTGCGGCTGTCGTACGACAACCCGATCGCGATGTTCGGCGGCGCCGAGGCGGTCGTGCGCTACCGGGTGCGCAACACCGGCAACGTCCGCACCACGGCGGGGGTCGAGACCACCGTCTCCGGGCTCGGTGGTTGGCGACTGGGCGGCCCCGCCCGAGCCGCCCTGCCCGAGTTGTTGCCGGGAGCCACGCACGAGGTGGTCCAGCGCTTCGACGGTGTCTTCCCGGCCGGTCGACTCACCGCGGACGTCAAGGTCACCGGCAACCCGGCGACCGTGACTACGAAGTCGACGAGCGTATGGGCACCGCCGTGGTTGCTGCTGGGCGCGATCACGCTGCTGCTCGGCGCGCTGATCGCCTACGGCGTGACGGTGCTCCGTCGCCGCCGGCGCGTCGCCACCGAAAAGGAGGCCGCCCTCGCGAAGGACGCCGCCTCCCCCACCGAAGTCACCGCCGACCCGACCGGCTGAGCACCCGCCGTCGCGTCGCCGCCCCGATCCACCAGGAGCCGACATGCACACCTCCCACCGCCTTCGTCGCGCCGCAGGCTCGGCCGCCGTGCTCGGCCTGGCCGCCGCCGGCGTGCTCGGCGCCGCCGCCGGCGCCTCGGCCGCACCCGCCGACACCCGCGCCGAGAGCCCGGCCACGCCCACCGCGACCGCCTCGCGCAACACCGCGCTGGCCCCGGCCGGCGACGAGATCACCGTCGTCGGGCGCGGCTTCACCCCCGGCGCCCGGGTCACCGTCGCGCTGTACGCCGGCGACACCGTCGACCGGGCGGGCAGCCGCACGCTCGCCGCCGACGGGCAGGGCGTCGTCGCGACGCCGCTGCGGGTGGGCACCGGATTCGCCCCGGACGCACCCGCGTTCGAGGTCCGGGTCGGCGTCGACGGCGGGCCGACCGCCAAGGTCGCGGTGACCTTCGTCGCACCGGCACCGGGCGGCACTCCCCGATCGTTGCGCGCCGCCGCACCGGCGGCCTCGGCCCAACTCGGGCAGGCCGCCCCGCAGGCGGCGGCCGGCGGCGCCAAGCTGACCGTCACGCCGAGCACCGGCCTCGATCCGGCCGGCGCGTCGATCACGGTCTCCGGCTCCGGCTACGCGGCCGGCAGCGGCAACGGGATCTACGTGGTGTTCGGCCCCAAGGAGGCCGACTGGACCACCAACGCGGGCAACTACGGCGCGTCGAAGTGGCTCAAGGCGTTCGGTCCGGGCGGGATCAACCCGGACGGCACGTTCTCCGCCACCCTCACCGACGTCAAGGCCACGTACAAGAACGGCGCGGGCAAGGACGTCGACTGCCTCAAGACCGAGTGCTACGTGCTGACCATGGCCGCGCACGGCTCGCCCGACCGCAGCCAGGACGCGTTCGTCAAGGTCTCCTTCAAGGGCGGCTCGGGCACGACCGGATCGGGCACGACCGGCGGGTCCGCCGGCACCACCGGCGGCACCTCGGGCGCCGGCACGACCGGCGCGGCGACCACCGGCGGCGGCTCGACCGGCGGCACCGCCGCGGGCACGAGCGGCACGAGCGGCGGCACCGCGGGCAAGTCCGGCGGCGGCAGCCTGCCGCTGACCGGACCGGCCGGCCTGGTCGGCGCGAGTGTCCTCGGCGTCACCCTGGTCGGCGCCGGCACGGCCGCCGTACTGACCACGCGCCGCCGCCGCAACAACACGCCCTAGGCAGTCGCCCGCGCCCGCCGGCTCGACCGACGGGCGCGGGCGACTACTTGCCCAGCGCGTCCAGTTGCTCCAGGAACCACTGTTGCGGGTTCAGCGCGACCGCTGCGGCGGCCAGCCGCCTGGTGCGCCGCAGCCGCTCGGCGGAGTCCATCGTGAGCGCGGTGTGCAGCGCCTCGGTGGTCTGCGACACGTCGAACGGGTTGATCACGATCGAGTCCGCGCCCAGTTCCTCGAACGCGCCGGCCTCGCGCGAGAGCACCAGCGCACAACCCCCGTGCGCCTCGTCCAGCAGCGAGACCACCGGAATCTCCTTGGCGACCAGGTTCATCCCGTCCCGGATCGGGTTCACCAACGCGACGTCGGCCAGCCGGTACGCCGCCAGCGAGCGCGGGAAGTCGTCGTTGACGTGCAGGATCAGCGGCTGCCAGTCGCCGGTCCCGAACTCGTCGTCGATCTCCTTGGCCACCCGCTGCACCGCCGCCGTGTACTCGCGGTACTCCGGCAGGTCGTGCCGGGAGGGATAGGCGAACGCGACGTGCACCACCCGACCGAGCCATTCCGGTCGGGTGCGCAGCAGTTCGCGATAGGCCAGCAGGCCCCGGACGATGTTCTTGGACAGTTCGGTCCGGTCCACCCGGACGATCACCCGCCGATCGCCGACCACCTCGCGCAGTCCGGCGAGCCGGGTGTCCACGTCGGCACGCGACGCCCGCTCGCGCAGGAACTCGCCGTCCGCACCCAGGCCGTGCACGCCGATCTCGGTCACCCGGCCGGCGTGCGTGACGGTCATCGCGTCCCGGTCCACCACCGCGCCGAGCACGTCCGCGCAACAGTCCAGGAACGCGAGCGCCCAGCGCCGGGTCTGGAAGCCCGCGTGGTCGGCGCCGAGCACGCCCTCCAGGACGAACCGCGCGATGTCGTCGGGCAGCAGGCGGAAGTAGTCCGGCGGTGCCCACGGGGTGTGCGCGAAGTGCCCGATCCGCAGATCCGGGCGCAGTCGGCGCAGCAGCACCGGCACCAGGGTCAGGTGGTAGTCCTGCACGACCACCTTGGCGCCCTCGGCGGCCTCGTCGGCCAGCGCCTGCGCGAACGCCTGGTTGTATGCCTCGTAGGAGACCCACTCCTTGCGAAAGCGCGCGTCGAAGACCGGCTTGGACGGGGTGTCGTAGAGCAGGTGGTGGACGAACCACAACGTCGAATTCGCTATGGCGTTGTACGCCCGGGCGAAGGTGCCCGGGTCGATGTCGAGCATCCGCACCGCCAGGCCGCCGGTGTCGTGACCGGCGAGATCCAGCCGGCCCGAGGGCGCCGCCCGGGTCGCGGTCCGGTCCGCCTCGCCGAGCGCCGAACACACCCATACGGCGCCGGTCCCCTGCCCGGCGGTGGACAGCCCGGACACCAGTCCGCCGCCGCCTCTGCTCACCGAGAGCGTGCCGTCGTCCTCCAGTGAGAAGGACACGGGACCACGATTGGACGCGACCAGGACACCGGCGGGAGGGGGAGCACTCATGCCCCGACCCTAGCCACGCATCCCGGTGCGCAAACCCGGCCCGATCGTGCCCCCGACTCGAACGGTGTGGCGAGTATCACGTGTCCATGTCATTACCGGGAGTAGCGAGGGTGTGCTTTCTCTTGACTCGTCGGGCCGATCCCACTCGCATGCGACGGGCCCGGCACCTCGGGCATGCGGGCAACGGGGCAAGGGGGAATCGGATATGCGCAGCAATCGTGGGCTCGGTGCGGGCGCCGTGGCCGCCGCACTGGTCCTCGCGGCCGGCGCCACGCCGGCGGTCGCCGAAGGGGACGGCGCGTGCAACGACGGGGACGCGTGTCTGTACTACAACTCGAACACCAAGGGCGCGCGTTTCGACCATCGGTACAACCTGTCGAACTACGCCGGTTACACGTTCATGCGCTCCCCGGACGGCGGCAGCGGCACGGGGGTGCCGGTGAAGAACCACGCCGCGTCGGTGTGGAACAACGACCCGACGCACGTGCTGCGGATCTACTACGGCAGCAACTATCAAGGTCCGATGCAGGAGATCGGCCCGAAGTCGACGGCCAATCTCGACCCGGCGCTGAAGAACAACAACGCGTCGGGCAGTTGGACCGCGCAGTAGGGCGCCCGCGCCACGCGCCGGCCACGATCGCGCTGCTGTGCCTCGCGCTGGCCGGCTGCACCGGGGCCGGCGACCGCGCCGACCACCCACCCGCGGCCGACCGCGCGTCGGGCGCCCCGCCGCCGGCGGCGACCCCGGTGACCGGCGACGTGAGCGGGCTCGACCTGCCGATCGCGGCCTACCTGCCGACCCCGGAGCAGCGTGCCCGGCGGGCCTCGGCCGAGCTGGTGCTGATCCGGGACTGCCTGGCCCCGCTGGGCCTGACCTACCAGGCGCCGCCGGCCGCGGCCGGTGGGCCGGTGTCGAAGTCGCGCACCGAGCGCCGGTACGGCGTGGGCGACGCGGTCGAGGTGGGCACCTGGGGCTTTCGGCCGCCGGGTGCCGTCGCCGGCGGTACGGACAAGCCGAGCGGGCCGGCGCCGAGCCGGGAGCTGGCGGTGGCGCTGTACGGCGAGGCGGGCGCGGACGGGGTGCCGCCGGATCCGACCGAGGGCCGCGATCGGCCGGGGCCGGGCTGCCTGGGCCGGGCGCGGTTCGCGCTGGGCGTGGATCCGGCGCTGGAGCGCGCGGCGCTGCCGGGTCGACTCGACGTGGAGTCGTTCGAGCGATCGCGGGCCGATCCCCGGGTGCTTCGGGTGTTGGCGCAGTGGTCGACCTGCATGCGCGCGAAGGGGTTCGACTACCCGGACCCGTTGGCGGCGGGCGGTGATCCGGCGTGGGACACGCCCACACCGAGCGCGCGCGAGATCGCCGCGGCGAGGGCGACGGTGGCCTGCAAGACGCAGTACGACGTGGCGGGCACCTGGTACGCGGTCGACGTGGCCTATCAGCGGCAGGCGATCGAGCGTGAGGCGGTGGCGCTGGCCCGGGTGCGGGCGAACGAGGAGGAGTGCGCCCGCCGGGTCGGCGCGGTGCTGGGCGACTAGGGCCTGTCCGGCGGCCGGCCGGAAATCGCCCTCAGCGGTCGACCAGGCGGGTCCGCGCGCGGTACTCGGGCACGGTCGTCATCGGCGGCCGTTCCCGGGCCGCGACGTCGTGGGTACGCAGCCGGAAACCCTCCTCGTCCCGCTCGAACTGGGTCAGCGCGGTGCTCAGCTCGTCCGGGTGCGCGCCCGTGGGGCCGCGGCGCAGTCGACGCTCGACGGCCTGGAGTATCTCCGCCGCCATCCGGCCGAGCCCGGCCTCGTCCTGGTGGCTGTGTCGGCGCACGCCCACATCCACTTGGGCCATCGCGTCCAGGCCGACCAGGCGCAGGGTGTCCACGAGCATCGCGGTCTCGATGCCGTAGCCGCACGGGAAGGGCAACTGTTCCAGGAGCGAGCGCCGGGCCGCGTATTCGCCGCCGAGCGGCTGGACGAAACCGGCGAGTTCCGGCCAATGCAGATTCAGCAGCGGGCGTGCGACCAATTCGGTGACCCGGCCGCCGCCCGCGGGCACGATCGTGTCGCCGATCTCCAGCGGCCGGTCGTACATGGCCTTGACCAGTTGCACCGAGGGGTCGGTCAGCAGCGGGCCCAGGATCCCGGTGACGAAGTCCGCCGAGAAGTCCTTCAGATCGGCGTCCACGAACGCCACGATGTCGCCGTCGGTGACCAGGAGCGAGCGCCACAACACCTCGCCCTTGCCGCGCACGGTCGCCAGCGTGGGCAGGATGTCGTCGCGGTGCACGACCCGGGCGCCCGCGTCGGCGGCGACCCTGCCGGTGTCGTCGGTGGATCCGGAGTCGACCACCACCAGCTCGTCCACCAGCGGCGATCGCTCGATCAGCTCGGTCCGGATCACCTTGACGATGTCCCCGACGGTCGCCGCCTCGTTCAACGCGGGCAGGACGACGCTGACCCGGGTGTCGCGTTTGGCGTCAAGAAGCTTGTCGACGGGCCAGTCGGCGGCGACGGAGGACCGTCGTCGAAGCCAGGCGCTCACCTCGGGCTGCACGTTCGAATTCCCCTGTCGTCGCCGGTGCTCCGGCCTCGGTCGCGGCCACCCTTTATCGTCTCGCGAGGTGGACCGGATGATCGACGCGGCACCGGTTCGGTTACAGTCGTCGTCACCGGATACGACGATCGCACGTCGAGCCGGACAAACGCGGACCGGCCACCTTGCGAAGGGTGTGTCCACCGCCATAGCAGCTCATCCAGAGGGGCAGAGGGAACGGCCCGTTGAAGCCCCGGCAACCATCCGATCGTCATTCCTCGTGACGCGCTTTCGGCGCGAGCGAGCGCCGGCGGTCGGACAGGTGCCAAGTCCGGCCCGTGGGACCCCACGGGTAAAGATGAGGACAGAAAGGCCCTCGCCATGGCGACACCCACCGCCACCCGCTCCACCAGCGCCACCTCCACCCCCTTCGGTCCGGCCGTCGCGCTGTCGTGTCGCGAGTGCGGCGAACGCACCGAACTCGGCCCGAAGTACGCCTGCGAGTCCTGTTTCGGCCCGCTCGAGGTCGCCTACGACTTCGGCACCGTGACGCGCGAGCAGATCGAGGCCGGCCCGCAGAACATCTGGCGTTACGCGCCGCTCCTGCCGGTCTCGGCCGACGTCGCCTCCCGCCCCAATCTGAACCCCGGTTTCACCAAGCTCGTCCGGGCCGAGAACCTGGGCCGCGAGCTGGGCATCGCGAAGCTCCACGTCAAGGACGACTCGGGCAACCCGACGCACTCCTTCAAGGACCGCGTGGTCGCGATCGCCGTCGAGGCCGCCCGCACCTTCGGTTTCACCACCCTCTCCTGCTCCTCCACCGGCAACCTGGCCGGCGCGGTGGGTGCCGCCGCCGCTCGGGCGGGCCTGCGGAGCTGCGTGTTCATCCCGGCCGACCTGGAGGCCGGCAAGGTCGTCACGGCGGCCGTCTACGGCGGCGAGCTGGTCGCCATCGAAGGCACCTACGACGAGGTCAACCGGTTCTGTTCGGAGCTGATCGGCGACCCGGCCGGTGAGGACTGGGGCTTCGTCAACGTGAACCTGCGGCCGTACTACGGCGAGGGTTCCAAGACGCTCGCCTACGAGATCGCCGAACAGCTCGGCTGGCGACTGCCCGAGCAGATCGTGATCCCGATCGCGTCCGGTTCGCAGCTCACCAAGATCGACAAGGGCTTCCGCGAGCTGATCGCGCTCGGCCTGGTCGAGGACGCGCCGTACAAGATCTTCGGCGCGCAGGCGACCGGGTGCTCCCCGGTGGCCGCCGCGTGGAAGTCCGGCCACGACGTGATCCGCCCGGTGCGGCCGGACACGATCGCCAAGTCGCTCGCGATCGGCAACCCGGCCGACGGCCCCTACGTGCTGGACGTGTGCAAGCGCACCGGCGGCGCGGTGGAGGACGTGACCGACGCCGAGGTGGTCGAGGCGATGAAGCTGCTGGCGCGCACCGAGGGCATCTTCGGCGAGACGGCGGGCGGCGTGACCGTCGGTTGCCTGCGCAAGCTGCTCGCGTCCGGCGCGCTGGACCCGGACGCCGAGACGGTCGTGCTCAACACGGGCGACGGCCTCAAGACGTTGGACGCGGTCACGCCGACCACCGGCGCCACCGCGACCATTCGACCCACTCTGGATTCCTTCCGAAAGGCCGGCCTGGCATGAGCGTCTCCGTTCGCATCCCGACGATCCTGCGCACCTACACGGGCGGGGCGGCCGAGGTGTCCGCCGAGGGGACGACCCTCGCCGAGGTTCTGGGTGCCTTGGAAAAGGACCACGCCGGAATTCGCGCGCGCATCCTCGACGACGAGGGCAAGCTGCGTCGCTTTGTGAATCTGTACGTGGACGACGAGGATGTGCGCTTCGCGGACGGGCTTGCCACGGCGATCCCCGACAAGGGCACCGTTTCGATCATCCCGGCGGTCGCCGGCGGTTGCTGACGCGATAGGCCGACGGTCCCGATCTTCATCGAGTCGGGCCCGAAACGGAACCGAGAAATCCGCCGTCCGGGGCTCCGGGCGGCGGATTTCTTGGTCTCCTCGAAGTTGTGCGTTACACGTGTTTAAACAGGTCCATTTCCGCGCTTTGGCGGCGACGCGTCGGTAAACCCGTGGTCGGGATCACATCCGTTTTGTGCAGAAAGTCGCTTTCCTGATGAATTGAAATACGGCCTTCATGACAATTCGCGAGGAATGCGAGTTTTATTCACTCGGGAATTGTCGTCCGATTGACCTGTTGCTCCGGGCATCCGTCCGGATACATTCAGCCGCGGTCGTAGCGGAAGGCCGGGTCCTTCTGGATACGAACCCGGAGCTGCGACGTGCAGTATCCGTGAAAGGGCCAGTAACAGGGGAGTTAGGAATGGCTCAGGGCGCCGTCAAGTGGTTCAACGCGGAGAAGGGGTACGGCTTCATCGCGGTCGACGGTGGTGCGGACGTTTTCGTCCACTACAGCGCGATCCAGATGGACGGGTACCGGACGCTCGAGGAGGGGCAGCGAGTCGAGTTCGAGATCTCGCAGGGGCAGAAGGGGCCGCAGGCCGACATGGTCCGCGTCACCGCCTGAACCAGGGAGCAATCCGCTCCTCTGCTTGAAACGGTCCACACACCACGGACTGCACGACACACCGCAGCACACATCCTGTCCGATCTCCCGTTCTCCCCGCCGATCCCTCGTCGGATCGGCGGATCGGGTTCGATCGGTGACCGGGGCCCGGCCTTCCCGCCACGCGGGGGCCGGGCCCCGGTCGTTGTGCGTCCGGGCCCGGGCCCGCGTCCGGCCCCCGGCGCGCGGGCGCCCCGTCGCGCGGGCGATCACGGTGGGCGCGACCCCGCCGGCCCCGGCCCCACGTGCGACACGCGCGGGGGTACGCGCGGAGGGGTCGGGACCCGCCGTTGCGCTTGCACTCGGCATGGTCGAGTGCTAATCATTGGCGTTAGCACTCTGGATGTGAGAGTGACAGAAACGGACCGGGCCGGTGAGGCTCGGCACCCGTGAGGGAGGGATCCTCGCGGTGGTCGGGTCGTCCGTCGCGGGCGCCAGTGCGGTCCGGCACTCACCCCCGTTCTGGGAGGACTTCACCACATGGCCAAGATCATCGCGTTCAACGAGGAAGCGCGCCGCGGCCTCGAGCGCGGGATGAACCAGCTCGCCGACGCCGTCAAGGTCACGCTGGGCCCCAAGGGCCGCAACGTCGTGCTCGAGAAGAAGTGGGGTGCGCCCACCATCACCAACGATGGTGTGAGCATCGCCAAGGAGATCGAGCTCGAGGACCCGTACGAGAAGATCGGTGCCGAGCTGGTCAAGGAGGTCGCGAAGAAGACGGACGACGTCGCCGGTGACGGTACGACGACCGCGACCGTCCTCGCCCAGGCGCTCGTTCGCGAGGGCCTGCGCAACGTGGCCGCCGGCGCGAACCCGATGGCCCTCAAGCGTGGCATCGAGAAGGCCGTCGAGGCCGTCTCCGAGCAGCTTCTCGCGCTTGCCAAGGACGTCGAGACGAAGGAGCAGATCGCCTCCACCGCCTCGATCTCCGCCGCTGACCCCCTGATCGGCGAGATGATCGCCGAGGCCATGGACAAGGTCGGCAAGGAAGGCGTCATCACCGTCGAGGAGAGCAACACCTTCGGTCTCGAACTCGAGCTCACCGAGGGCATGCGCTTCGACAAGGGCTACATCTCGCCGTACTTCGCGACCGACATGGAGCGCATGGAGGCCGTCCTCGAAGACGCCTACGTGCTCATCGTCAACTCGAAGATCACCTCGGTGAAGGACCTCCTCCCGCTGCTGGAGAAGGTCATGCAGTCGGGCAAGCCGCTCATGATCATCTCCGAGGACGTCGAGGGCGAGGCCCTGGCCACGCTCGTCGTCAACAAGATCCGCGGCACCTTCAAGTCCGTCGCCGTCAAGGCCCCGGGCTTCGGCGACCGTCGCAAGGCCATGCTCGGCGACATCGCCATCCTCACCGGTGGCCAGGTCATCTCCGAGGAGGTCGGCCTCAAGCTCGACACCGCGGGTCTCGAACTCCTCGGCCGCGCCCGCAAGGTCGTCGTCACCAAGGACGAGACCACCATCGTCGACGGCGCCGGTGACTCGGACCAGGTCGCGGGTCGGGTCAACCAGATCCGCGCCGAGATCGAGAACTCCGACTCGGACTACGACCGCGAGAAGCTCCAGGAGCGCCTGGCGAAGCTCGCGGGCGGCGTGGCGGTCATCAAGGCCGGTGCCGCGACCGAGGTCGAGCTCAAGGAGCGCAAGCACCGCATCGAGGACGCGGTGCGCAACGCGAAGGCCGCCGTCGAAGAGGGCATCGTCGCCGGTGGTGGCGTGGCCCTGCTCCAGGCGTCCACCATCGCGTTCGACAAGCTCGAGCTGGACGGCGACGAGGCCACCGGCGCGAACATCGTGCGCCTGGCCGTCGAGGCCCCGCTCAAGCAGATCGCGGTCAACGCCGGCCTCGAGGGCGGCGTGGTTGTGGAGAAGGTGCGCAACCTGACCCCGGGTCACGGCCTCAACGCCGCGACCGGCGAGTACGTGGACCTCATCGCCGAGGGCATCATCGACCCGGCGAAGGTCACCCGTTCCGCGCTGCAGAACGCCGCGTCGATCGCCGCGCTGTTCCTGACCACCGAGGCCGTCATCGCCGACAAGCCGGAGAAGAACCCGGCCCCGGCCGGCGGCGCTCCGGACATGGGCGGCATGGACTTCTGATCCGCTGAGGGTCGCCGGACCCGCACGGCCGGTCGTTCGACGAACGAGGCGGTCCCCTTCGGGGGGCCGCCTCGTTCGCGTTTCCGCGTGTTCGAGCCGTGTTCGCTCGTTCGAGTGGGGGTGGCGACTTACCCTGAAATGGTCTCCGGGCGGCCTTGGCGTCGTTCTCGTACGGCATGGATCGAGGTAGGCGAGGTGGACGAGACGACCGCACCCGGGACCGATGTGGGCGTCGCCTGGCGCGAAATCGTGACCATGTGGCAGGGATTGCACGTGCCCGAAGGCCGGCGCGCCGAGTTCGACGGAGAGAACATCACGATGTCGCCACCACCCCTACACGGGCACGAACCGGTCGTCGACCGCTGGGATCCCACAGGACCGTCCGTAACCCTGTTCTCCGAACCCGATGGTGGACGGTACCGACAGTTCCTTCACGTTGCATACGGCAAAACGATCAGGATCCCCGAACCCTTCGGGATCGACCTGGACACCTCGGACTTCCCCCGCTGAGCCGATATTCGCCGGCATCGGCGGTCGCTCGCTCGTAGGCTCGTGATGCGACCGCGGGAACTACGTGTTCCTTCTGTCTTGGCGTACAAGCGCTTTCGGGGTGCTTGGGGTTCGAATCCCTGTCCGGGACCCGTGACCTGCCCGCGGTCGCACGCCATTGCACCCGGGGAACTGCGTGTTCGTACAGAGCCGTTTCCCATCGGTAGGAAGCGGTCCCACGGTTGATCCGGGGACCACATACCGGACCCGCGATCTACCCCGGGTGCCCACGGGGGAGCCTTCCGATGACCGAGATCCTGCGCGCCCTGAGCGCCGACCATCCGGCCCGTGCCGAGGCCGCCGCCACCGTCGTTCGTTTTCTGGACGTCGCGGTGGCCGCGACCGGGCGGGCCTCCTTCTACAACACCCGCGACGAGCAACTGGCGCTGGAGCAGGACGCGCACCGCGCGATGGTCGCGCTGGACCGCCGCCTGTACGCCGGTCTCGTGTGCTCCCCCGGGGCCACCGACCGCAGCCGGCAGCTCGGCGTGTTGCACCTGCTGGATACGCCGGCCCACGAGGACGACGGCACCGCCGTGTACGACGCGGTCGCCGCGCTGACCGTGCCGCGTCGGCTCAAGCTGTTCGGTCTGCTGGCCGAGCGGCGGGTGAACAACGCCCGGGTGCGCCGGTTGATCCTGCGCACCGTCCTGGGCTCCGCATCGCTGGAGTTGTGGTCGGTGCGCTACCGGGACAAGCTCGCCGACGCGCTGCGGCACGCGTGGGGGCTGCGGATGAGCGGCATCCTGCGCTCGATCCTGACCAGGCTGCTCGCCGGCGCACGGCTCGATGCCAAGGAACAGCGCATCCTGGCTCGGGAGATCGACCGCTGGGCGGCGGATCCGGCGCTCGCGCGCGAGTGCGTCGCGTTCGTACTCGGCGCCGACGGCCCGTACACGCTGCCGCTCCCGGTCGCGTATCGGGCCGCCCGTACCGACCTGGCCGCGGGCGCCGCGCTGCCGTTCGAGACGCTCGAAGGGCTGCGCGGCCGATTTCATCCGAACGAGAAGCCGGCGCGCGTGCTGGAGCTGACCGCCGAGCGACTGACCGCGGGTCAGCGGCTCGCCGGGCAGCGGCAGGCCGAGCGCGCGGGCGTCGAGGTCGGGGTCGACCTGGACCGCTACGACGCGGTCCGGCTCTACCTGTACGCGTTCGCCACCGGGATGACCGACGACCTGGCCGCGGCGCTGGATCGGCGGGCCGCCGCCGGTGCGGCCGGGCTCGACCTGGCCGACCGCCGGATCGCCCTGGTGCTGGACGGATCCGCGTCGATGCGCGGCGGCCTCGACCAGCCGCTGCGGCCGATCGCGACCGTGCTCGCGCTGCGCGACGCGTTGCGGGCGGCGGCGGCCGAGTGCCACGACGTGTGGATCGGCGGCGTCCCGGACGGCCGACTGGTGCGGCCCGCCGGGGCCACCTCGGCGGCCGAGGCCCTGGTCGCCGCGTTGCGCACCGGTGCCGAGCTGATCGTGGTGATCGGCGACGGCTACGAGAACGCGCCCGCCGGGCGGTTCGCGCAGGTGCTCGACGCGGCCCACACCCTGGGCGTCGCGGTGCCCGTGGTCCAGCTCTCGCCCGTGCTCGCGGCCGAGGCGACCGGTCTGCGCGGCTACGCGCCGGACCTGCCGCTCGCCCCCGTCCATCGTCCCGAAGCGCTCGAACTCGCCTGGTGCCGGCTGATGTTGACCATCGATCCGGCCGCCGCCGTACCCGCCCTGTTGCGCCTGGCCCACCTGGAGGTGACCGGATGAACACCATCGCCCACGCCCCGCTGCCGATCGGCGAGCTGCTGGCCGGCTGCACCCTCGGCCCGGTGCAGAGCGTCGGCCGGATGCAGGTGCTGCCGCTGCTCGGCGACACGTGCGACGCGCCCACCGTCGCGCTCCCGACCGATCTGTGGATCGGCACGAGCAACTACGGCACGCTCACCTTCGTCAATCACACGCCGCACGTCGCGCTGGTCCCGTGCCATCTCGCGGTGATCGTCGAGCGCAGCGCGCAGGACCACGCGATGCCCAGGGCGGCGCTGGTCGAGCCCTCGGGTCGGCTCGCGTTCGACGCGGCGATGTGCGTGCAGCAGACCCAGGCCGGGCTGATCCCGGAGGGGCCGCAGCCGCTGGCGGTGTTGCCGCTCGCGCTGCGGGCCGCCGCCTCGGCCGGTGCGGACGCGGACGGGTACAGCCGGTTGTGGTCGGCCGTCCAGCGCTTCAACGCCTCCTCCGGCCTCGCCGAGACCGGGAACCTGGTGCTGTTCCTGAAGCACTTCGCGCTCGAACTCGAATGTTTCGTCGCCGAGTTCGAGTGCGTCGAGGATCAGGTGGGCGCGGTGGTGCTGCTCGACGGCGAGATCGCCGGGATCGAGCGGGCGCCCTCGCGGGCTTACTGGTCGGCGATGTGGGAGCCGCTGATCAGGTCCTGCTACGGCGCGGAGGCGGTCCGCCACGGTCTGCACGATCCGGGCGATCCGCCGCCGAGCCGGACCGTGCTGCACCTGCCCGGGGGCGATGGCGCGGCAGCCGGGGACCCGTACGACGTGCTCGCCGAGGCGCTGCGGGCCGCCGACGCCGAGGAGCAGCGACGCGCCGAGCACACCCTGGGCGACGCCGACGCGCACCCGGTGGCGCTGGTCCCGGAGCACACGCATGCCGGGGTCACCGTGGGTCGGGCCGCGAGCGAGCGGCTGGTCGGCGCGTATGCGCTGGGCGGCGATCGGCCGATCTACGCGTCGTTGACCGCGCGCTCGTTCGGCGGCCGAGTCGCGGTGAGGCCGCCGAGTGGGGCGATCGCCTCGGCGTCTCGTTCGCACACCCAGTGCGGGTCCTCGCCCAGCTCGGGTTCCAGGTAGAGCGGGTGGTCGTCGTGCCGAGGGCACGGCGGCCACACCGTGCCGTTCTCGGCGAGCGCCTCCTGGACGTCCTGCCCGATCAGTCCGGGGACGTACGCGGCGCCGTCGGGCCACTGCTCGACCCACCACTTGCGCTCGACCAGGGCGTGCTCGACCACGGTCACCGTCTCGGGGGTCTCGACGCCGTGCGTGCGCAGATCGGCCAGGACCAGGGCGCGGGCGGTCAACAGGGCGACGTCGGTGGGATCCTTGCTCATGGTCCACAAGTGTGCGTGATCGCGACGTATACGAGAATCGACCGCGTGGCTCTCCTCATCGATCCCCCGGCCTGGCCCGGACGCGGGCGGCTGTGGTCGCACCTCGTCAGCGACGTCTCGCATGCCGAGCTGCACGCGTTCGCACGCGAACTCGGCGCGCCGGAACGCGCGTTCGACCGCGATCACTACGACGTCCCGGCCGACCTGTACGTCCGGGCGCTGGCGAACGGGGCCGAGCCGGTCTCCAGTCGGGAACTGGTGACCCGGCTGACCGCGGCGGGGCTGCGGCAACGCAAGCGTTACCGTCCGCGCTGACCGGGTCGACGGCGGGTCAGGACTGCTGGCGCGGGATGGTGCCCTCCAGGCGCTCCAGCTCGGCGCGCATGTTGTAGCGGGCCGCCTCCTCGTACCGGGCCGCGCCCAGTCGGGTGTGGAACAACCGGGGCAGCGACATCAGGTCGCGCAGCACCGCGGCGCGGGCGGCCCGGAACGCCTCGTCGGGGACGAACGCGTACTCCTCGCGGACCGCCGCCGTGTATGCCTCGTAGCGCTCGCGGTCGGCGGCCAGGATGGCCAGGTCCGCGTCGCACAACACGTGCGCGTTGTGGTCGGATTCGCCGGGCGCGTGCTCGGCGGTCACCCGGACCAGGCGCGCCGTCTCGGCGACCAGGTCCGGCGCCACGCCCGCCTCGCGCAGGCCGCGCTCGGCCAGCCGTGCGCTGCGCTCCTCGTTGTCGGCCCGGGCCGGGTCGTAGACCGCGTCGTGGAACCACGCGGCGAGCATCACCGCGTCGACGTCGTCGGCCTCGTAGGCCAGCTCGCCGATCAGGTCGAGCACGGTGCGCAGATGGTCGGTGTCGTGATAGCGGCGGTGCGGCTCGGCATAGCGTGCCAGCAGGCTCTCGACGACGGCGCCGGCCTCGGCGTGCCCACCGACGAGCCGGGCCCACTGGTCCCGCAGCGTCACGGTCGCGGACTCCTGGATGCGTTCCACCCGGCCAGCATGGCAGAACGAGCGAGCGAAGCCGACCACCAACCGGTTCGACACACGCGGTTCACTCGTATTGGATGCCGATCGCATGTCGATCACCCGCCGTTCGCCGGCCGATCCCGGCCCGATCAGCCGGCGACGGCCGGGGCCGCCAGCGGTTCCGGGAGCGGGCGGGCGTGCAGCACGATCAGGCCGGACACCGCGCGGGTGAGCACCACGTAGAGCCGGCGCAGTCCCTGGGCCTCGGCGTCGACGATCTCGGCCGGTTCGGCGACCGCGACGTGGTCGAACTCCAGGCCCTTGGCCAGCGACGCGGGTACCACGCTGATCCGGGCCTGGTCGGCGTCGTCCGTGCCCAGGACCCGGTGCGCGACGCCGTCCGCACGCAGTGCGGCGGCCACCTCGGGCACCCGTGCGTCGGCGCAGATCAGCCCGATCGAGCCCTCGTGGTCGAGCAGTTCGATCGCCGCCCGGGCGGATCGTAGGGCCAGCTCGTCGGCCGGGACCGGGCGCAGTTCCAGGGCGCCCGCCGCCTGGCGGACCGAGGACGCGGGCGCCAGGCCCGGCGCGATCAGCGGCAACAACCGACTGGCGAACTCCAGGATCTGGAGCGGCACTCGGAAGCCCCGGGTCAGCTCCTCGATCCTGGCTCCCTCGTGTCCCAGGTGCCGCAGCGTCTGGGTCCAGCCGGGGGTGGCCCACGGCGTGGTGCCCTGGGCGATGTCGCCGAGCACGGTGGCCGAGCCGGTGGAGCAGCGCCGACCCACCGCCCGCAACTGCATCGGGGACAGGTCCTGCGCCTCGTCGATGACCACGTGCCCGTAGCCGCCGGTGCGGTAGAGCAGGTCGGCGGTCTCGTCCACGAGCACCGCGTCGGCCATGGTCCAGCGGGCGGATCCCACGCCGCGCGGCGGCGTGGCCCAGCCGATCGCGGCCTGTTCCTCGGCGCTGAGCACGCCGTCCGCGCACGCGGCCCGGAAGTCGGCGTCGCCGAGCAGGCGGAACACCAGCCTGAGCGGGTCCACCGCCGGCCACATCGCGTCCACCGCGGCCTTGACCGGTCGGCTGCGCGCGACCGCGTCCTGGACCCGGTCGTCCGGGGACTCGCCGCGCTCCTCCATCTTGGTCAGCAGCGCGTGTGCGATGCGTTGCCGGAGCATGTCGCGGGCCGCGCCGTAGCGCACGTCGCGGGTGCGCAGCGCGGTGACCAGGTCCTCGACCTCGTGGACCGGGAGCCGCCAGGTGCGCGAGTCGCGGACCACGGCCACCGACTCGGTCGGCGCGCTCAGGCCGGACCACACCGCGCGGCGCAGCACCTCGGCCATCCGCGCGTCGCCCTTGATCGTGCCGGACACGGCCTCGTCCGATGCCCGGACCTTGATCTTGGAGGTGCGGGTGACCAGGTCCTCGACGGTGGTCTGGCCGACCTCGATCTCGCCGAGGGCGGGCAGTACCTGCTGGATGTAGTCGAGGAAGGACCGGTTCGGGCCGACCACCAGGGTGCCGCTGCGGGCGAGGCGGTCCCGGTAGGCGTACAGCAGCCAGGCCACGCGGTGCAGGCCGACGGCGGTCTTGCCGGTGCCGGGCGCGCCCTGTACGCACAGCGTGCGGCCCAGGTCGGAGCGGACGATCTCGTCCTGCTCGGGCTGGATGGTCGCCACGATGTCGCGCATCGGGCCCATGCGCGGGCGCTCGATCTCGGCCGCGAGGATGCCGCTCGCGGTGTCGGCCTCGTCCGGGTCGGTCAGGTGCTCGTCCTCGAACGCGGTCAGTTCGCCGGTCGTCCAGCCGAAGCGGCGGCGCAGTTCGACGCCGAGCGGTTCGGCCCGGTTGGCCCGGTAGAACGCGCGGGACAGCGGGGCGCGCCAGTCCACCACCATCGGGTCGCCGAGTTCGTCGTGGACGTGTCGGCGGCCGATCCAGAAGGACTCGACGGGCTTGCTCGGGTCGGCGCTCACCTCGGCCGGTTCGACGCCCTCGACGCCGTCGGCGAATCGGCCGTCGACCCGGCCGAAGAACAGCGGCGAGCCGGCGTGGTCGGCGAGTGCGGCGATGCGCTTGGCGATCAGGTGTTGGGCGGTCTCGTTGGCGACGGCGGTGGCGCCGACGTCGCGCAGGTCCAGGGCCTCGGTCTCCTCGCGCATCCGGCGCAGGGCGGCGCGGGAGGCGTCCAGGTAGGCGCGTTCGACACCGAGCGGGTCGGGAGTGGGCAGAGCGGGGCCGGTGGTGGCGGGCGCGGACATGACTCTCCGGTTCGAGGCGGCGACAAATCGGAGCCCGGCCGTGTGCGATGCCACGTCCTGGTGCGCCCCTGCGAAGGGCGCGGGCCGGATGCCCGAAGGCGGCGGCCCGCGCGGCCCACCGGTGCCGGGCGCCGAAGACGGTTCCCGATCACTGCACTGGGTGGGACAGCGGAATGAGCGAGCCTAGGCCAGTCCGGCTCTGCCATCAACCGCCTTTGCCGCGCCATGCTCGGTTCCCGACGTGCGAGCCGCGCGAACGCGGCCGGGTCGGTGTGGTGTGGCGCGTGGCGCGGTGAGGTGGGGGACGCGGCGGAGCGCGGCCCGGTGCGTGGCTGCGCGCGGTGCGGTGCGGTGCGGCGTGTGGGTGTGGCGCGGCGAGGCGGTGGCTGTCCTGGTGGGCACGAGGGGATGGGGTCGGGATGCGGGTGTGGGCGACGCGGACGGTGCTCGCGATGGCGCTGGTGGCCGGGGTCGTGCTCGCGCCGACCCCGGTGGGCGGTGGGCGCGCCGGCCGGGTGCCGACCGGGTTCGAGCGGCGCGGTGGCACGCTGTGGACCACCCTCGCCGAGGAGCGGGACTACCTGCGCGACCTGGTCGCGGCGGCGCCGGGCCCGGAGCGGGCCGGCTGGGGCGCCGCCCGGGTCACCGTGACCCGGGTCGGCACGAGCACGCGCGGCCGGCCGCTGGAGTTGATCACCGTGGCCGGCACCCGCTCGGTGGCCGAGCCGGTCCGGGTGTTGTTCGTCTGCGGCCAGCACGGCGACGAGCCGGCCGGTCGGGAGTCCTGCCTGAAGCTGATCCGGGACCTGGCCGCCGACCGCTCGCCGGCGGGACGTCGGCTGCTGGAGCGCGTCACCGTGTTGGTGCTGGCCACGCCCAATCCGGACGGATCGGCGGCGGGCACCCGGGCGACCGCCGAGGGGGTGGATCTCAACCGGGACCACGTGGCGGTGAGCACGCCCGAGGCGCGGGCGATCCGCCGGGTGCTCCGCGAGGCGCGCCCGCACATCGTGCACGACCTGCACGAGTTCACCGTGCCGGCGGATACGGCGAACTCCACGCCGGCCCTGTACCTGTGGCCGCGCAATCTCAACGTGGCCCCCGAACTGCGTTCCTTGGCCGTCGAGTTGGCGCGCGATCGGATCGGCACGGCACTGCCCGCGGCGGGTTGGGCGGCAGGTGTCTACGGGGAGGAGGACACCGGTCGGCCGCTCGGCGGCGACGGGGACGAGCGGTTGTTGCGCAACGCGGCCGCGCTGGACCACGCGGTGGCGGTGCTGGTCGAGGTCGCCACCCGGCCCGTCTCGGCGCTGGAGCGCGCGGATCCGGGCCTGCTGGGTCGGCGGCGGGTGGCCGCGCACCTGGTGGCCGCGCAGGCCACGCTGCGGATGGCCGCCGAACGCGGCGAGGCGATCACGGCGGCGGTGCGCACGTCCCGGGAGCGGGCGGCGCGCGGTGGCGGAGCGGTGTACTTCGCCGGGGCCGACAACGTCCCGGCGGGCCTGGGCGCGGTCGGGCCGATGCCGTGCGCGTATCGGCTGACGCCGGACCGATATGCGAGCGCGCGCGCCGCGCTGGCCGAGCACGGCGTCCGGGTGGAGCCCGACCTGCGGGTGGAGACGGCGCAACCGGCGGGCGCGATGGTCGCGTTGCTCCTGGATCCGCGGGCCCGCTTCGCGGTCGCGACGGCAACCCCCGAACCGTGCCCGGCCGATCCCGACCGGGCACCCACACCCGCCGAGCCGGTCTAGGCCCTGTCCGGCGCGATGTGGTCGGCCAGGCCGGTGAGCAGGTCGGCGACGCCCTCCGGGCCGGGGACGATCAGGTCGGCGCGTTCGGCGAGGGCGTGCACCTCGGCCGAGCCGCTGCATACGGTGAGGCCGGCGGTGCCCTGGTGGCGTACTTCCTCGACGGCTTCGAACGCGGCGAGGTCGCCGAGGTCGTCACCGGCGAACAACACCGAGCCGGCCTGCTTCTCCTTGAGGAAGCCGGTCAGCGCGCGGCCCTTGTCCATCCCCCGGGGGCGCAGTTCGAGCACGTAGCGCCCGGGCTCGACGGCCAGGTCGTGCCGCGCCGCCAAATCGTCGAGCGGATCGCGCAGCAGCGCGAGCGCGGCGTCCGGGTCCGGTGCGCGGCGGGTGTGCACGGCGAGCGCGCTGCCCTTGTCCTCGACCCAGGTGGTCTCCCACAGGTCGAGTGCCTGGAGCAGACCGGGCAGCGCGAGGCGCACCTCGTGCACCCCGACCGGCGGCTCCGGCGCGCTGATCCGGCCGGTCGCCGCGTCCCAGCGTTCCAGTCCGTAGTGTCCGAGCACGACGAGCTGTTCGAGTCCGGGCACGCCGCGGAAGCGGCCGTACTCGACGGCGACCGCGGCCGGGCGGCCGGTCACGATCACCACCGCGGCCAGGTGCGGGGTCAGTCGGGACAGCGCGGTCACCGCGCGCAGATCCGCGCGGGCCTGGTCCGGGCGGTCGACGATCGGGGCGAGGGTGCCGTCGAAGTCGAGGGCGACGACCGCTCGGGCCGGCTCACCGAGCAACGCGGCAAGGCCCGTTCGGCCGGCCGTCGTGGTGGGTTCGGGCAGCATGGACCGGTTCGTGGTCATGCCGTCCAACCTACCCAGTGGTCAGCGAACCGAGCAGTCGATCGGCCAGCGGGACCACCTGGTCGTCGACCACGATCACGGTGAGTCGATGCCGCGGGATGCCACCGAAGGCCGGCTTGATCCGGTCGATCCCGGGCAGCGCGGCGGCGAGCGCGCGGGCCTGCTTCTCCTGCCCGACGGGGTGGTAGACGGTGGTGGCCGGGACCGAGCCGCGGAACACGTCGGTGCCGGCGACCTCCCAGCCCGCCGCCTCCAGCCGCCGGCCCATGCGCTTGGCGAGTGCCGGCACCTTGCTCTGATCGAGCAGCACCACCTTGCCGTGCGCACCACGCGGGGCCGCGGGCGCCCGGACCGGCGGCACCGGGCGGGCGGATCCGGCCGGGCCCGCGACCGGCGCCGGCCCGAAGCTGTGGCGGACCCGGTCCGCGGCCACCCGGGAGGCGGGCTCGTCCCGGCCGATCGCGAGCACACCGGCCACGACGCAGATCGCCGTCAGCGCGGCCACCGGGAGCAGCCCGCGCCGCGAGCGCACCCACGCGAGCAGGGCTTGGGGCCGCAGGCCGCCGAACGCATCGTGCTCGGGGGCGAGCTCCGGATCCGCCTCGACCTCCTCGGCCCCCAGGTCCTCGTTGGTCCAGATCAGGCCGTACCGACCGAAGCCGGCGAAGACGTCGTACTCGTCCCGGTGGCGCCCGAACACCCGTCCCGCCCCTCAGTGCCCGGGACGGCGCACGGTGGACCGGGCCTGCTGCCGGGCCTCGCGCAACCGCCGCAGCCGCTGGACCAGCATCGGGTCGTGCTCCAGGGCCTCCGGCCGGTCGAGCAGGGTGTTCAGCACCTGGAAGTAGCGGGTCGCGGAGAAACCGAAACGATCGCGCACGGCGCGTTCCTTCGCGCCGGCGTGCTTCCACCACTGGCGCTCGAATTCGAGGATGTCCCGGTCCCGGTCGGACAGCCCGCCCGCGGGCACCGACTCGGGCGGGTGCGCCGGCGCGCCCTGCCCGGGAATCACGGGCACCTCGGGCCGCGCGTCGTGTTCCTCGCCCATCGGTCACCCCTTCGGTACCTCGCCCGGGCCCGTCGACCCGCTTTCGGCATTGTGCCCGCCCGCGCCGACGGACCACCGCACCGGCGCGATGATTCGCCGGAAAAGCCGTGAATCACCCGAGGGAAGGGATCGACACAAAGACCTATATGCTCCGCCGCATGTCTACTTTTGCCGTCCATATCCCCGCCGCCGAGCTCGAAGCCGACCCGCTCGACCCGGCCCAGATCGTCTCCGGCACGCCCGAGGTCTCGGGCCGGGTCCTGTGGGAATCCGAGGACGGCAAGCAGATTCGCGGCATCTGGCAGATCACCCCGGGCGTGGTGACCGACACCGAGGCGAACGAGCTGTTCGTGGTCGTCTCCGGTCGGGCCACCATCGAGATCCGCGGCGGCGCGACGATCGAGGTCGGGCCGGGCGACGCGTGCGTGCTCCAGGAGGGCGACGAGACGGTGTGGACGGTGCACGAGACGCTGCGCAAGGCGTACCACATCACCCTGCCGTAGGCCCTCTTTCACCGGCTCCCGGACGCGACGAAGCCCACAGGCCCCGAGACCTGTGGGCTTCGTGCTTTCGGGAGTCGGCCGAACCTACTTGACCGACCCGGCGGTCAGACCCGACACCACGTGCTTCTCGATGTAGGCGAACAGAATCACCACGGGCACGATCGCCACCACCGAACCGGCGAACAGGTACTGCCATTCGACCCGGTAGGCACCGAGGAAGCTGTTGATGCCGACCGTGAGCGGTTGCTTCTCCGGTGTGGTCACCAGCACCAGGGCGACGGTGAACTCGTTCCACGCCGCGATGAAGGTGAAGATGACCGCCGTGACGATGCCCGGCATCGCCAGTGGCAGCGTGACCCGACGCAGTGCCCCGAGACGGGAGGCACCGTCGATCATCGCGGCCTCCTCCAGCTCGACCGGAATCGCGCTGAAGTAGGCGGTCAGGATCCACACCGAGAAGGCCAGGTTGAACGCGCCGTTGACGAGCACGAGCGCCCAGTACGAGTCGAGCAGATCCAGGATGTAGAACTCCCGGTACAGCCCGACCAGCAACGACGTCGGCTGGAACATCTGGGTGACCAGCACGAGCCCCAGGAAGACGCCTCGGCCGCGGAATCGCTTGCGCGCGGTGTAGTAGGCCGCGGGCAGCGAGACCACCAGCACGAGCAGCGTGGACATGCCGGCGACCAGCAGCGAGATCTTGAGGTTGTCGCCGAGTGTGGACTTGTCCCACACGTCGACGAAGTTGGCCCATTCGAACTTCGTCGGCAGGTAGCCGTCGCTGGTCAGTTCGTCCTTGGGCCGCAGCGCGGTGATGGCCATCTCGATGTAGGGCGCGACGAAGACGATCGCGATCACCCACGCGAGCGCACCGAACCAGAGCTGCTTCTGGCTGTACTTCGAGCCCCCGAGCACGGACTTCTTGCGCCCGGACCCATTCCCGCCGCCCGAGGCGCCCGAAGGCTGCTTCGCGGCGCCGGCGCCCGGCTTACGGCCGGCGGCGGTGGTCGTGCTCATCGGTCGGTCTCCTTGTTACGGCTGACAACGAGGAAGAACGCGACCAGGATGATGATCATCGCGAAGTTGGCCACCGACATCGCGGCGCTTTCCCCGATGTCGGACGCCTTGAGCTGGTACATGAACACCGTGGTCGTCGCGGTCTCGTAGCCCGGACCACCGTTGGTCATCGCCCAGATGATCGGGAACGAGTTGAAGACGTTGATCAGGTTGATCACCACCGCGACCAGGATCGCGGGCTTGAGCAGCGGCAGCGTGATCGACAGGTAGGTGCGCCAGGTGGACGCGCCGTCGATCTTCGCCGCCTCGTACACCTCGCCGGGAACCGTCTGGAGTCCGGCGAGCAGGGTGTACGTGGTGAACGGCAGCGAGACGAAGACCGCGACCGCCATCATCCACGGCATCGCCGTGGACGGCCTGCCGAGCCAGTCCTTGCCCGCGTCCATCAGGTGCAGGTCGACCATGAGCGTGTTGATCGCGCCGTGGGTCTCGTGCAGCATCCACTTGAAGACGACGGCGGTCATGAAGACCGAGGCCGCCCACGGCACGATCATCGCCCAGCGGGCGTACCGCCGGCCGGGGAAGTGCTGGTTGAACAGTTGCGCCAGGAACAGCGACAACACGAGCGTGATGGCGACGACCACCAGCACCCAGACCACGGTGTTCCACAGCACGGCCACGAAGTCCGGCTCGTCGAACAGCTTCTTGTAGTTGTCGGTGCCGTTGGATCCCACCACGACGCCGGTGCGGCGGATGCGCTGGAAGGAGCTCCAGACCATCACCACGACGGGCCACAGGACCACGACGCCGATGAGGAGGACGGCCGGGCCGATCCACGGCAGCGGGGCCAGCGTCTTCTTGACTCTGGTGATGACGGTGGGCGCTCTGCGTACGGCGGTTTCGGCCACGGGGCCGTCCTCCTCCTTCGGTGCTGGGACGTTCCGGTACCGCGTCAGCTCTTCTGCTGCGCGACCGCCGCTTCGGCTTCCTTCTGGAGCTGGTCCAGCACGTCCTTGGGCGACTTGCCGCCCGAGACCGCGCTACCGAGCTGTTCCTTGATCTTCGGCGAGAGCACGTCCCACGCGACGTCGTTCAGCGGGTAGAACTTCGCCTTCGGGAGCAGGTCGATGTACGGCTTGAGGCCCGCGTTGGCGGGGTTGGCCGTCATCTTGGCCATCACCGACTTGGTCACCGGCGGGAAGCTGTACTGCTCCTGGAACTTGATCTGCTGGTCGGTGCTGAACGCGTGGTCCAGGAACGCCTTGATCTGGTCCTTCTTGCCGTTCTTCTTGAACGCCATCATCCAGTCGCAGACCCCGAGGGTCTCGTTCAGCGGGCCCGTCTTGCCGGCGATCGGCGCGGTCGCGTACTTGAGGTTCGGGTAGTCCTTCTTCAGCGTGGCGATCATGGTGGGGTTGCTGTTCACCATGCCGACGCTGCCGCCGTAGAAGTCCGTGTAGACGTCCTTGCGGTTCTTGGTGCCGGGGTTGGACTCGGTCAGTCCGGCCTTGACCAGGTTGTCGTTGACCCAGTTCAGCGCCTCGACGTTCTGCGGGCTGTTGACCGTGTACTTGCCGTTGGTCTGGTAGCCGCCGCCGTTGCCCAGCGCCCAGTTCATGAACTCGCCCTGGGCCTCCTCCTTGCCCAGCGGCAGGCCGAAGGGGGTCGCCACGCCGGCGGACTTGAGCTTGGTCGCGGCGGCCTTGACCTCGTCCCAGGTCTTGGGCGGGTCGGTGATTCCGGCCTTGGCGAACAACTCGGTGTTGTAGATCAATTGCCGAGTGCTGGAGGTGAAGGGAATGCCGTACTGCTTCCCCTTGACCGTCGCGGCGGGCGTGAAGGACTCCACGAAATCGGCCTTGGTGGCGGGCGACATCACGTCGTCGACCGGGTACAGCAGGTCGTCGACGACCTTGTCGGCATAACCGCCGGTCTGCAGCAGGTCGGGCATGTCGTTGTTCTGGATCATGGTCGCGACCTGCTTGTCGATGTCATCCCAGTTGATGACCTGCAGGTTCACCTTGATCCCGGGGTTCTTCTCGTTGAAGCTCGAGATCACCCCGTTCCAGTACTTCTGCATGCTGCCGTCGCCGCTGCCGTAGTCGGCCACGACCAGCTTGATCGAGCCGTCCTTGGGAGCGCCCGCCGCGCCGGAGGCGCCGGGGGTCGCCCCCTTGTCGCCGTCGTCCTTCTTGTCGTCCGAACCACCACACGCTGACAGAAGCAGTGCGGCCGACAGTCCTGTCGCCGCCAATGCCATCTGGTGCCGCTTCATCGCAGAACCGCCTTCATGCCTTCGGGAAAACAGGACCGTTGGTGAGGGTTTGGTCGCACTAAACCCATGCACTCGCTTGCGCAAAACTGTTCGCAACGCGGGTTTGTAGAAAACTCTTGAGCAGCATCGAGCATTTTGCGGACTCGCCGTGTCGGCAGTCAACACCTCGCCGGAACAAAGGTCTACACCAATCTTGGGATTCGCAGGAGGGGTGCAGGAAGTTTGCAGAGCAATTCGTTACCCGCCCGGGCGCGCATGCAGAAGAACCGGCACAGAGGGTGCCGGTTCGATCCCGTGAATGGTCCATCGAGTTGGTTGATCGGTGCGTGCGCAAATGCCCCGGACGTGCGAACGCGCCCGCCGGAAGGCGGGCGCGTGGACTCGGGGCGGAGCGCGCCGAGTGGCCGGGTTCAGACCCGGATGACCCGAACGCCCGCGTCGACGAAGGCCGCCGTGGCCTCCTCCGTCGCCGAGGTGTCGGTGACCAGCACGCCGATCCGATCCAGTGGGCAGATCCGGGCGAACGCCCGGCGGCCGAGCTTGGAGGAGTCCGCGGCCACCACCACCCGGCCCGCGCCGGCGGCCATCAACTGGTTGATGCTCGCCTCGCCCTCGTGGTGGGCGCTCGCGCCGTGCTCGACGTCGATCGCGTCCACCCCCAGGATCGCCACGTCCAGGGCCACCTCGCGCAGGATGCCGGTGGCCAACGGGCCGATCAGTTCGTAGGACTGGGTGCGGGCCACACCACCGGTGACCACGATCTTCACATGCCGACGCACGGCCAACTCGCCCGCGATGTTGAGCGCGTTGGTGACGATCGTGAACGCCTGCGCGTTCGAGTCGCCCTCGGTGTGCAGGTCGGCCCGGGCGACCAGGGCGCGGGCCACCTCGGTCATCGTGGTGCCGCCGTTGAGCCCGATCGTCTCGCCCGGCTTGACCAGCGCCGCGGCGGCCTGCGCGATGCGCTGCTTCTCGGACGCGTGCCGGGCGGTCTTGTAGCGCAGCGGGAGGTCGTAGGAGACCGCGTGCGCGACCGCGCCGCCCCGGGTACGGGTCAACATCTGCTGTTGGGCGAGCTGATCCAGGTCGCGGCGGATCGTCGCGGGCGAGACGTCCAGCTCCGAGGCGACGTCCTCGACCTCCAGCCGACCGTGCTTGGCCAGCAGTTCGAGGAGCGCACCCCACCGCTCGTAACGGCTCACCCGTGACCTCCCGCCGTGTCCGACAGCCCTGGCCGACTCGTGTCGGATCGTTCGGGACATCCTTGCGGGCGCCCCACACGGGTCGAGCATCGGGGCTTCCGTGAACCTTCGCTCACTCAACGATGCTGTTGCATGTTCATGTTTTCAACTGCTATCCAGTGAGCACAAACGCGCATTCTCGGATCCACCCGCCCTCGGGCTCACAATCTGCCCCATCTACCAGACTTGAGACGCCGATGCCGCTCGTGAACACCCCGCCGTCCGACCTGTCCGGCGCGGACTGCGTCGTCGCGCTCGATGTCGGCGGCACCGACATCAAGGGCGGCGTGGTCGACGCGGGCGGCAACCTGGTCTACTCCGAGCGGCGGCCCACCGGCCGGACCGCGGGCCCCAACGCGGTGGTCGGGGGCATCGTCGACTTCGCCGCCGCGCTGCGCGAGCGGGCGGTCGAGCTGGGTGGCGTGCCGCGGGCGGCGGGCGTCGTGGTGCCGGGGATCGTGGACGATCCGGCGGGGGTCGCGGTGTGGTCGGCCAGCATCCAGTGGCGCGAGGTGCCGCTGCGCTCGTTGATCGCGGACCGGCTCGGCCTACCGGCGGCTTTGAGCCACGACGTGCGCACCGGCGCGCTGGCCGAGGGTCGACTCGGCGCGGGACGCGACTGCGACAACTTCCTGTTCGTGGCGATCGGCACCGGGCTCGCCTCGGTGCTGGTGCTCAACGGCCGCCCCTACCCGGGCGCGCACGGACAGGCGGGCGAGATCGGCCACATCACCGTGCGTCCGGGCGGCGGCCGGTGCACCTGCGGGGCGGTGGGCTGTCTGGAGGCGCACTTCTCCGGGCCCGCCATCGCGCACGCGTTCGCCGAGGCCGCGCCGGGCGACGACCCGCCGCTGAGCGCGGCCCAGGTGGTCGCCCGGGTGGCGGCCGGGGACACCGTCGCGGCGGCTGTGTGGGGCCAGGGCCTGTCCGCGTTCGCGGACGGTCTGCTCACCGGACTCGCCCTGTACGACCCGAAGTTGCTGGTGATCGGCGGCGGGCTCTCGCTCGCCGGGGAACAACTGTTCAACCCCTTGCGGACGTTGCTCGCCGAGCGCGCCGTGGTCCAACACGTGCCGCCGCTGGTGACCGCGGCGCTCGGGGACGAGGCCGGTTGCCGCGGCGCCGGCCTGATCGCGTGGGACACCTTGGAGGTGCGCGGGTGACGGTGCTCGGCAATGCGCGAGTGGTGCTGCCCTCCGGGGTGGTCGAAGGCGCTTCGGTGGGCGTGGTGGGTGATCGGATCGCCTTTGCGGGTCCGGGACTTCCGGATGGCCCCGAGGCGGTGGTCGACGTCGGGGGCGGTTGGATCGTGCCCGGCTTCGTGGACATGCACGTGCACGGCGGCGGTGGTGGTTCGTACACCTCCGGCGATCCCGACGAGGCGCTGCGAGTGGCCGAATTCCATCGCTCGCACGGCACCACGACCACGGTCGCGAGTCTGGTCACCGCCTCCCCGGCGGAGTTGCTGGCCATCGTCTCCGCGCTCTCCCCGCTCGTGCACGACGGCCGGCTGGCCGGGCTGCACCTGGAGGGCCCGTACCTGAGCGCGGCCCGCTGCGGCGCGCACGATCCGACCCAGTTGCGGTCGCCGGACCGGGACGAGGTCACCGCGCTGCTGAAGGCGGGCAGCGGCGCGATCCGGATGGTCACCCTGGCTCCCGAACTGCCCGGCGGCGTCGAGTTGGTGCGTCGACTGGCCGACGAGGGGGTGATCGCGGCGGTGGGGCACACCGACGGCACCCACCGCGAGACGCGCGCGGCGCTGGCCGCGGGCGCGAGCGTGGCCACCCACCTGTTCAACGCGATGCGCAGCGTGCACCACCGCGAGCCGGGACCGGTCACCGCGCTGCTCCAGGACAGCGACGCGGTGGTCGAGTTGATCAACGACGGCGTGCACCTGCACTCCAGCGTGGTCAACCTGGCGTACGCGAGCGCGGGCCCGGACCGGGTCGCCTTCATCACCGACGCGATGGGCGCCGCCGGCATGCCGGACGGCGTGTATCCGCTGGGCGTGATGACCGTGGACGTGGTCGACGGCGTGGCCCGGCTGGCCGACGGCGACTCGATCGCGGGCAGCACGCTCACCCTGGACGGGGCGCTGCGCAACAGCGTCGCGGGCGGCCTGCCGATCGTCGACGTGGTGCGTTCGTTGTCCGCGACGCCCGCCCGGGCGCTGGGCATCGCCGATCGGGTCGGCACCCTGGAGCCGGGCAAGCGGGCCGACCTGGTGGTGCTCGACGACGCGCTGCGGGTGCGCGCGGTGATGGCCGGCGGCACGTGGGTGGACCACCGCCGGCCCTGATCGCCCGGCCGTCGCCCGGACCCGCCGCCTCGAAGTCGGGGCGGCGGGGCCTCAGTTGGGCGGGTAGCGCTTGGCCCAGAAGGTCTCGCCGGCGTCCGGCCCGTGCAGCGTGGTGCCCTGCGTCATCTCCATCGCGAAGTCGTCGGCCAACTCCAGGATGGCGCCGCGGCCCTCCAACTCGGCGACCAGGTCGGCGGGCAGCACGGTGTCGCCGTGCATCGCGCCCAGCAGGTTGCCGCAGATCGACCCGGTCGAGTCGCTGTCGCCGCCGTGGTTGACCGCGAGCAGCAGTCCGGTGCGCATGTCCGGCGCCACCAGCGCGCAGTACAGCCCGATCGACAGCGCCTCCTCGGCCGTCCAGCCCTGGCCCAGCGCCTCGACCCGCTCCGCCGACGGCACACCGGCGCGCACCGCGGCCAGCGCCGCCTCGATCGCGCTCGCCGTCTCGGCGTGCTCGGGACGGGCCTTGACCAGATCCAGCGCCACCCGCACGCCCTCCTCCAGCGGCGCGCCCTGCATCACCGCGTGCACGATCACCGCGAACGCGCCCGCCGAGAGGTAGCCGGTGGGGTGACCGTGCGTCAGGACCGCGCATTCCACCGCGAGTTGGAAGACCAGCTCGGGTCGCCAGCCGACCAGCAGGCCGAACGGCGCCGAGCGCATCACCGCCCCGCAGCCCTTGGATTCGGGGTTCTTGGGCCGCTCCAGCGTGCCCATCACGCTCTCGTCCTCCAGGCCGCGCAGACAGGCGGACCCGGGCGCGCGCGAGCTGTACAGCCACTCCTCGCGGACCAGCCAGCCCTCGTCCTTGCGCTCGTCCGGACCCCACTCGCTCTGGGTCGCCTTCCAGCGCAGATACGCGCCGTGCAGGTCGGTCGGCGGATGCCAGGCCCCGGTGTCGCGCCGCACGTGCGCGCGGATCAGGCCCTCCACCGTGAACAACGTCATCTGCGTGTCGTCGGTGATCGCGCCGTGCCGGTGATACGCCGTCACGTAACCCGCGACGCCGTCGGCTCCGTGTTGTGCGCGGATCTCCGCGAGACTGAGGAACTCGATGCCCGCGCCGAGCGCGTCACCGATCGCCCCCGCGACCAGGCACCCCCGTACCCGGGCCCGAAAGTCCTGCAACCGGTCTCTGGACCAGAGTGCGGCCATGTGTGTGCTCCCCTCCCCCGACACCCCACCGCAGCGTACCGGCGGCCGGTCGTCCAGGGGTCGTACACGCGTCCGACGGCGTGCGGCATCGTACGGACCCCGGGGGCGACGGGTCGCCCCCGGGGTGTGCGTGTGCTCAGTTGCTCAGGATCGGCAGCATGATCTTCTCCACCTCGGCGTCGTGTCGACGGGCCACCTCCTGGCGCTCGGCGCTCACCTCGCCGTAGGTGGTGGTGCGCTGCCGGGCGCGCCGGCCGAGCGAGGCGGCCATCGCCTCCAGTTCGGCGATCGACTTCTTGGAGCCGTTGTCGGCGCCCGCCATCCGGGAGATGGTCTCCTCCATGAGCGTGCCGCCCATGTCGTTCGCGCCGCCTTCGAGCATCAGGTTGGTGCCCTCGACGCCGAGCTTGACCCAGCTCGTCTGGATGTTGTCGATCTTGCCGTGCAGCAGGATCCGGGCCATCGCGTGCACGGCCCGGTTGTCCCGCAGGGTCGGCCCCGGGCGCGCGATGCCGGCCAGGTAGACCGGCGCGTTGGTGTGCACGAACGGCAGCGTGACGAACTCGGTGAAGCCGCCCGTCTCGTCCTGGATCCGGCCGAGCAGGCGCAGGTGGCCCAGCCAGTGCGAAGGCGTGTCCACGTGGCCGTACATCATTGTCGAGGAGCTGCGGATGCCCAGCTCGTGTGCGGTACTGACCACCTCGACCCAGGTCGCGGCGGGCAGTTTGCCCTTGGTCAGGATCCAGCGCACGTCGTCGTCGAGGATCTCGGCGGCGGTGCCGGGGATGGTGTCCAGGCCCGCCTCCTTGGCGGCGGTCAGCCAGTCGCGGATGGACATCCCGGTCCGGGTCGCGCCGTTGACCACCTCCATCGGCGAGAACGCGTGCACGTGCATGTCCGGGACGCGCTTCTTGACCTCGCGCGCGATATCGAAGTACGCGGTGCCGGGCAGGTCCGGGTGGATGCCGCCCTGCATGCACACCTCGGTCGCGCCGACCGCCCACGCCTGCTCGGCCCGCTCGCCCACCTGGTCCAGGGAGAGGGTGTACGCGTCCGCGTCGGTGCGCCGCTGGGCGAACGCGCAGAAGCGGCAGCCGGTGTAGCAGACGTTGGTGAAGTTGATGTTCCGGTTGACGATGTAGGTGATCTCGTCGCCGTTCACCGAGCGGCGCAAGTCGTCTGCGATCCGGGCCAGTTCGTCCATCGCGACGCCGTCGCAGTGAAACAGGGCGAGGGCCTGGTCGTCGGTCAGCCGGGTCGGGTCGGCGGCGGCCCGGGCCAGGGCCGCCTTGACCTCCGAGTCGAGCCGGACCACCGATCCCGTGGCGCTGTCGGCGACCTGTTCGCGCAGCGACTCCCAGTCCCCGTACACGTTGTCGAAGTCGTCCCGGCGGTCGCCGGTGCGGCCGACGGTGTCGATCGTCACGTGCAGGTCGGTGCGCCCGCTCGCGGCGGCGAAGATGTCCTCGGGCTCCTGCCAGGGCAGCCCCTCGGGGCACTTGCCCTCGATCGCCAGCCCGGTCTCCGGCTCGGCCAACGCCCGCACGTGCGGCAACACCCGCGGGTCCAGCCACGGTTCGCCGCGCTGGATCACCTCGGGGTAGACGTTGAGCCGCTCGCGCAGCGTGAAGCCCGCCTCGGCGGTCCGGGCCGCCAGGAACTCGACCTGCGGCCAGGCGAGTTCGGGGTTGACGTGGTCGGGGGTCAGCGGTGACACGCCGCCCCAGTCGTCGATGCCGGCCGCGATCATCAGCGCGTACTCCTCGCCGATCAGGTTCGGCGGCGCCTGCACTCGCATCTGCGGCCCGAGCACGATCCGGGTCACGGCGATCGCGGCGGCCAACTCGATCAGGTCGGCGTCCGGCGTCGAGCGCATCGCGGTGTCCGGCTTGGCCCGGAAGTTCTGCACGATGACTTCCTGGATCGAGCCGTACTGCCGGGCGACCTTGCGCATCGCGAAGATCGACTCGGCCCGCTCGGTCATGTTCTCGCCGATGCCGATCAGCAGGCCGGTGGTGAACGGGACGTTCGAGCGCCCGGCGTCCTCCAGCACCCGCAGCCGCACGGCCGGTTCCTTGTCCGGCGAGCCGTGGTGCGGGCCGCCGGGCTCGGACCACAGCCGGGTCGCGGTGGTCTCCAGCATCATCCCCATCGACGCGCTGACCGGCTTGAGCCGCTGGAAGTCGGTCCAGGACAGCACCCCGGGGTTGAGGTGCGGCAGCAGACCGGTCTCCTCCAGGACCCGGATGGACATCGCCCGCACGTACGCGAGCGTGTCGTCGTACCCGTGCGCGTCCAGCCACTCGCGGGCCTCGGGCCAGCGGTCCTCGGGCCGGTCGCCGAGCGTGAACAGGGCTTCCTTGCAACCGAGCGCGGCGCCGTCGCGGGCGATCTCGAGCACCTCGTCCGGGCTGAGGAACATCCCGTGGCCCTCGCGCCGAAGCTTGCCGGGCACGGTGACGAAGGTGCAGTAGTTGCAGCGGTCGCGACACAGCCGGGTCAGCGGGATGAACACTTTTCGGCTGTAGGTGATCACCCCGGCACGCCCGACGGCCGCCAACCCGGCGTCGCGCACGCGTGCGGCGGATCGGCTCAGGTCCTCCAGGTCCGCGTCCCGCGCGTGCAGGAGCACGGCTGCTTCCGAGACGTCGAGCATGACCCCGTCTCGGGCTCGCCGCAGCGCACGCCGCATCGAACTCTCGGTGGGACGTCCCTCGTTGGGGGTCGGGGTCATGCGACACCTCGCTGTCGTCGCTGTTGCTCGGGCCGGATCGGCGGGCCGACCGCACCTCGTACGCGCCGACCCAACCGACAAACGGGAGCCGACGCGACGTCGCCCCCCGAACGGACCAAGCGTAGGCGCGCACGATCGAGGCCATTGCGACTCGTGTCGCACGTCACGTAGGTGCGACAGCCCCGACAAACTCCGGTTGCCGCTACGGCGATGAGCCGGTCACCCGGGCCGGTGCCCACCCGACGACCTCGGCGTTCATGCCCTGTACCGACAGGTCGGCACTGTGCCGTTCGGGTGATCTTGTCGCGACTCGATCGTTGGAGGGTTCGGACCGGAAAGGGCCGTGCCGGTGGTCGTGGAGAGTGTCACAATCGGGGCAGGTCGGGGCGACACGAAGGCGGTGCTACGAATGGCGGCTCTCCCCGCGCAGTCGCACGTCCAGCCCTGGACTGTGGACGAATGGATCGCACTCAACGAGGCATCACCGGACGGCAGCCGATACGAGCTTGTCGACGGGAGCGTGCTGATGAGCCCGCCGCCATCCATGCAGCACCAGTTCGCGGGTGACCAACTCAGGATGTTCCTGCACGCCGCGGCACCGCCCGACCTCGTCGCGGTCACCGCGTCCGGCATCCCGATGGGGAATCAAACCGGCCTGATCCCGGACGTGCTCGTCGTCGATCGTTGCACTCTCGCGGACGGGGTCAAGATGCCCGATCCGTCGCAGGTCCACCTGGTCGTCGAAATCGTCTCGCCGTCGACGACCACGACCGACCGCACGCTGAAGCCCGCCAAGTACGCCGCTGCCGGCATCCTGCACTTTTGGCGCCTGGAGACGGCACGGTTTCGCGGACTCGGTCTCGATCGACTCCCGGTGCTGTTCGTCTACACGCTCGACGCCGAAGGCGAGTACCAACTGACCCGTCGCCTCGCGGCGGGCATCACCACTCGAATCCAGGAACCCTTCCCGCTCGAACTGGACCCCGCCGACCTCGTCGCGTAGACCGCCCTCGCGCGCTTCGCCGCCGGACATGGGGCGGCGGCGTACGGGAGGACCCCCGTACGCCGCCGAGTCTCGTGGTGGGTCAGACCGAGACGGTGACCGTGTCCTTGCCGGAGCGCAGCAGCGTGCCGTTGGCGGCGCCCGTGGTCTGTCCGTCGCGGATGGTCTCCACGCCGTTGACCCGGACGCTGACCACGCCGGTGGACTCGCTCGTCAGGCGGGCGCTGTCACCGGGCATGTCGTGCATCAGCCGGGCCGGGCCGGAGCCGACGGTGGCCGGGTCGAACAGGACCAGGTCGGCGTGGAAGCCCTCGGCGATCCGGCCGCGGTCGACCAGGCCGAACAGCTCGGCGGGCTCGGTGGTGAGCATCTGCACGGCGCGTTCCAGGGAGACCAGCTTGCGGCCGCGGAGCATGTCGCCGAGGAAGCGGGTGGTGTAGGTGGCGCCGCACATCCGGTCCAGGTGTGCGCCGGCGTCGGAGCCGCCCAGGATCACGTGCTCGTTGTCCCAGACCTGCTGGCGCAGGTCCCACGAAGCCTGGTCGTTGTCGGTCGGCATCGGCCACAGGATCGTGCGCAGGTCGTCGTTGATGCAGATCTCCAGGAGCGTCCAGAAGTCGTCCTGGCCGCGCTCCTTGGCGATGTCCGCGACGATGCGGCCGGACAGGCCCTCGTTCGCCTCGGAGTAGGTGTCGCCGATGACGTAGCGGCCGAAGTCCGCGAGCCGACGGAACACGCCCGCCTCGGGGCTGTCCGCGTTGCGCAGCATCTCCGCGCGCACCTCGGGGTCGCGCAGCTTCGCGATCCGCTCGGGGACCGGCAGCGACAGGATCGGGCCCCAGCCCGGCATCAGGTTGAGCGCGCAGTAGTTCAGGAACGACATGTTCATCGGGACCAGGACCGGCATGGTCAGGATCACGATCCGACCGCCCGCCTCCTTGGCCTTCTCCGACGCGTAGATCTGCCGCGGCGCACGATCGGGCGCCGCGGCGTCGACCGTGAGCACGTTCCAGTTCATCGGCCGGCCGGCCGTGGTGGTCATCTTGACCAGCAGGTCGATCTCCTCGTCGGAGAACTGGTCCAGACAGCCGGCGACGATGACCTCCAACTGGGTGCCCTCGTGCTTGCCGACCTCCTCGCACAGCGCGAGGATCTCGGCCGGCGTCGCGGCCCGCGACGGCACCGGGTTCCCGTCGCCGTCGGTGTGGTTGGACTGGCCGGTGGAGAAGCCGAGCGCGCCGGCGTCCATCGCCTTGCCCAGTTCGGTCACCATCGCCGCGACCTGCTCGGGCGTGGCCTCCTTGCCGACCGAGTCGGCGCCCATCACGTAGCGGCGGATCGCGCAGTGCCCGGCCATGAAGCCGGCGTTCACCGCGATCCGGCCCTCCAGCTTGTCCAGGTACTGGGCGAACGTCTCCCAGCTCCAGTCCACGCCGTTCTCCAGCGCGGGCAGCGCCATGCCCTCGACCTTGGCCATCATCCGCCGGGTGTAGTCGGCGTCCTCGGCCTTGAGCGGCGCGAGCGTGAAGCCGCAGTTGCCGCCGATGATCGTGGTCACGCCGTGGTTGACCGAGGGCGTGGCGTACGGGTCCCAGTGCAGTTGGGCGTCGTAGTGGGTGTGCGGGTCGACGAACCCGGGAGCCAGGATCAGCCCCTCGGCGTTCTCGGTGCTCGCGGCCTCTTCGGTTATGCCGCCGGCGGGGGTGACCGCGACGATCCGTCCGTCCCTGATGCCCACGTCACCCAGGAAGGACGGCGCGCCCGTCCCGTCGACGACGGTGGCTCCGGTGATGACGTGATCCAGCATGGCGAAGCTCCTTCTGCCCTCGGTGTTGCCCGCGAACGCAGCCGTCGCATGCCTGCGCATACCCGACCCCGCCCACCCACGAAACTGATGGTACGTCAGATGTACCAGGTCGCCAGGGGTCGACACGGGATGAGACGGGGCTCACCCGAGTCATGCCGTACGGGCATATCGAGGGGTGGCGTCGAGGCGGCAAACGACCCCGCCGCCTCACGACCGACCACCCCGACTCGAAGCACCGGCTGGATCTCGGCGCTACCCGCCCTTGCGGCCGGCGCCGGCCTTCCCGCAGCTCTTCGCGACGACGCGCTCTTGTTGCTGTCGGCTCAGTCGGACGCGATGGATGCCGCACTTGCCGCAGCCGCACGAGCGGGCGATGCGGACGCCGACGCCATACGGCGGACCCTGATCCGGGGTAGGGCTCGCGTCCCGGTCGACGCTCCCCCGACCGAGCTTCCGGCGCGGCTCCATCTGGATAGTGTCGGGCGAGAACTCACGGTCCCGTCACCGGCCGCGTGTACGACGACGACGAAAACCCCGGCATCGTCGACACCGACCTCGCCGCCTTCGCCGAATTCCTCCTGCGCGTCGTGGAAACCGACGATCGACGCTCCACCGAGGAACCCGGCCGGACCGAAGCCGGCAAGGAATTACGGGCCTGGCTTGCCGCGCTCGACCCGGCCCCGTTTGCCGACGACGCATCCTCGTTCCGGGATGACCTGCTCCACGACTTCACCGAAGGCGTCCGGCCCTGACCCGAACCGGCGCCGAGCGCTTGGCGGCCGCTTTCAGAAGAGCTTCACGCCGGCCATCCAGCCGCCGTCGACGACGATGTGGGTGCCGGTCATGTACGAGCTGTCGGCGCTCGTCAGGAACAGGGCGGCGGTGGCGATCTCGTCCGGCTCGCCGATTCGGGCCAGAGGTATGCCGCCGAAGACCTCGCTCACCGGGTCCGGCTCGCCCGGCGCCGGGGTCGGTGCGGTCAGGCCGTCGATGTCGGCCGGGTTGGTCATCGGCGTCCGGACGCCGCCCGGGCAGATCGCGTTCACCCGGATCCCCGGTCCGGCCTCCAGGGCGGCCACGCGGGTCATCGCGAGCACCGCGCCCTTGGTGGAGGCGTACGCGACCAGGCCCTCCATGCCGGCCAGGCCCGCGTAGGACGCGATGTTCACGATGGTTCCCGGTCCACCCGCCGCGCGGAGCGCGGGCAGTGCGGTCTTCATGCCCAGGAACGTGCCGAGCTGGTTCACCTCGACGATCCGCAGGTATGCCGCCCGGGACATCTCCTCGATCGGGTCGAAGGCCAGGATCCCGGCGTTGTTGACCAGACCGTCGAGGCTGCCGAAGGCGTCGACGGCGGTGTGTACCGCGCGCTGCCAGTCGTCCTCGTTCGACACGTCCAAGTGCACGTAGCGGGCCGCGTCGCCGATCTCCTTCGCCGCCGCCTCGCCCGCCTCGTCCAGGATGTCGGCGAGGACGACCCGCGCCCCCTCGGCCGCGAACAGGCGGGCCTCCACGACTCCCTGGCCACGTGCCGCGCCGGTGATCAGGACCACCCTGCCGTCCAGCTTGCCCATGCGAACTTCCCTTCTCGGAACGGAGACTGATGAAGCGTCAGAGCGTCGTGCGGTCGGGCGCGTGGTGCGCGGGGGGCGGTGCGTGTCGGCGCGTGGCGCGTCGTGTGCGGATCCGGGTGCGCGAGCCCCGCAGGCCCGGGGTGCGGGCGGTCCGGGGTGCGCAGGCCGGGGTGAGCGTTGCGGTCAGGACAGGTTCGGGGCCACCTCGGCGGCGAACAGGGCGATCTGGTCCAGCAGTTCGGCCAGGTCGCGGCTGCGGAAGCGGACCTGGATCTGGTTCGCGCCCTGCTCGCCGTACCAGCGCAGCGACTCGGCCAGCTTGTCCGGGCTGCCGGTGAGGGTGTTGGCGCCGACGTCCCAGCCGGCCTCGCCGACGTAGAGCAGCTCGGTGATCGCGCCGATGTCCAGCCGCTCGTCGGCGCGGCCGACCTCCTCCTGGTAGCGGCGCAGCTCGGCGAGCTGGTCGGGGTAGGTCGCGCGCGGGCTGCCCTGCGGCAGCCAGCCGTCGCCGTACCTGGCCACCCGCTTGAGCGCCGCGCCCGCCGAGCCGCCGATCCAGATCGGCGGACGGGGGGTCTGCACCGGACGCGGCAGCGCGCCCATGTCCTGCACCTGCCAGCGCTCGCCCGCGAAGGTCACGTATTCGTCCCGCAGTGCGAGGTCGAGCAGTTCCAACGCCTCGTTGAGCGCCTTGCCCCGGGTCTTGAAGTCCACCCCGAGCATCTCGAACTCGGCCTCGACGTGTCCCGCGCCCGCGCCGACGATCGCCCGGCCCTTGGAGATCCGGTCCAGCGTCGCGAACGCCTTGGCCGACATCATCGGGTGCCGGTAGGCGAGAACCGACACGTGACTGATCAGTCGGATCCGCTCGGTGATGCCCGCGAGCCAGCCGAGGGTGGTCATCGTGTCCCACCACTCGGTGCCCATCGCGCCGGCGTGGCTGCGCGGGATCGCGGTGTGGTCGCAGACCGCGATGTAGGCGAAGCCGGCCCGGTCGCAGGCTTGCGCGATCGCGGCCAGTTCGTCCGGTCCCGAGGTCTCCTCCCATGCCTCCGCGTACAGCTTGCTCTGCGACTGGATGGGCAGCTGCATGCCGACGTGCAGGGTGCCCGGGGGCAGGATCGCGGCCATGGAAGTGCCTCCGAGGGATCGAGGGGGATCGTTGGACTGTGGCGAACGCGTGTCACATACTCCGATCTAACGGGTCGTCAGACAAGGCCGAAGTACCGCTCCTGGAGGAACCGGACCGTGATCAACACCACCGACCCAAGCATCGACGAGGCCGAGGTGCGGATGCGACTGGAGGTCGAGGAGGCCACCGGAATCGCGGTGCTGACGCTGTGTCGACCGGACAAGTTGAACGCGTGGAGCTGGGAGGCCACCCGGCAATTGGGCATCATGGCCGACCGGATCCGCTTCGACGAGCGGGTCCGGGTGGTGCTGTTGCGGGCCGAGGGACGGGCGTTCTGCGCGGGCATCGACGTGACCGCGCCCGGCGGCGCGATCACCGGGCGCTCGGGCGCCGAGCGCACCCGCAACTACTACGAGGGGCTGCGCTGGGTACACGAGCGCTTTCGCACCTTCGCCCGGCTGCCGCAGCCGGTGATCGCCGCCGTGCAGGGCTACTGCCTGGGCTTCGGCTTCGAGCTCGCGCTGATGGCGGACATCCGGATCGCGGCCGACGACGCAAGGTTCGCGCTGCCCGAGGCGCAGATCGGCGTCGCGGTGGACGCGGGCGGCGACATCCGGATCGCCCGGGAGGCGGGCGCGGGCTGGGCCAAGCTGCTGTCGCTGACCGGCCGCCGGATCGACGCGGCCCTCGCCGCGCGCCTGAACCTGGTCCAGGAGGTGGTCCCGGTCGCCGACCTCGACCACACCGCCCGCACCCTCGCCGAGGAAATCGCCGCCAACGCCCCCCTGGCCGTCCAGGGCATCAAACGCAGCATCGACACCTTCGCCGACGCCAACCTCGACGCGGCCCTGGGCCTGACCGCAATGTCCGCAGCCCTGACCCTGGTCTCCGAAGACTCGACAGCCGGCTACGCAGCCAAAGCGGCCCGCAAACCGGCCCACTTCGAGGGCAAGTAACACCCGCCCCACCTTCGAGTCCACCCCAGCCGACCCAACCCCCAAACGCCGGCCGAACCAATCCAGCCCGGCCGGCGTTTGAGGCCAAACAGCCCCGCCGGCGTTTGAGGCGAACCAGCCCGGCCGGCGCATGAGGCCACCCCAGCCAACCCAACACGCAACGCCGGCCGAACCAATCCAGCCCGGCCCGCGCATGAGGCCAACCCCGGCCCCGCGTCAGCGACGCGCCGCCTCCTCCGCAGCCCTCGCCCGAAGCTCGAACTTCAGCACCTTCCCGCCCGGATTCCGCGGCAACTCGCTGACGAACTCCACCGCCCGAGGCACCTTGTAGTTCGCCATCTCCTGCCGGCAGAACGCGATGACCTCCTCGGCCGTGACCTCCGCCCCCGGCCGCAACAGCAGGTACGCCTTGCCCACCTCGCCCATCCGCGCGTCCGGCACACCGACCACCGCGGCCTCCGAGATCGCCGGGTGCCCCGCAAGTACCGACTCGATCTCCGCCGGGTAGGCGTTGAAGCCGCCGACGATGAACATGTCCTTGATCCGGTCGGTGATCCGCAGGTTGCCCTGCTCGTCCAACACGCCCACGTCGCCCGTGTGCAGCCAGCCCTCGGCGTCGATCGCCTTGGCGGTCTCCTCCGGGTCCTCGAAGTAGCCCTTCATCACGTTGTAACCACGCACCCACACCTCGCCGGACTCGCCGACCGGCGTCGGCTTGCCGTCCGCGTCCGTGGTGATCACCTCGACGCCGGGAATGGCCCGCCCCGAGGTGGACGAGATCACCTCGGCCGAGTCGCCCTGCCGGCACATGGTGGCCGTGCCACACGACTCGGTCAGCCCGTACGCGGTGAGCACCGAGTCGAAGCCCAGTTCCTGCGCCATCCGGGTGACCAGGGACAACGGCACCGCCGCCGCGCCGGTGACCGCGAGCCGCAGCGAGGACAGGTCGTACTTGCCGGCCCCCTCGCGCGCCACCGCGTCCAGGAGCGAGGTGTAGATCGTCGGCGCGCCCGGCAGCACGGTGACCCTCTCCTGCTGGATCACCGCCAACGTGGCGTCGGTGTCGAAGACCGCCTGCGGAATCATCGTGGCGCCCTTGATCAGGCTCGCGATGATCCCCGCCTTGTACCCGAAGGTATGGAAGAACGGGCTGACGATCAGGTACCTGTCGCCCTCGACGACCCCGACCACCGACGCCCACGTGTCGAACACGCGCAACGTCTGCGCCTGGGTGGTCATCACGCCCTTGGGCTGCCCGGTGGTTCCGGAGGTGAAGATGATGTCGCCGATGTCGTCGGGGGTGACGCTCGCCTTGCGGGCGTCCACCTCGGCGGCGGTGATCCGGTCGCCGCCGGTCAGGAAGTCCGTCCACGCGATGCAGTCGTCCGGCGCGGTGTCGGCCAGCACGACCACCCGTTCCAGCTCGGGCAGGTCCGCGAACGCCCGGCCCTCCGCCGCCCCGCCGGCCGCCTGGCGCAGCATGCCGACGTAGGACGAGCCGAGGAACGTGCCCGAGACGAACAACAGCTTGGCGTGCGTCCTGGCCAGCACGTACTTGGCCTCGGCGCCCTTGTACCGGGTGTTCATCGGCACCACGACCGCGCCCGCGGTCAGCGCGCCGAGCGCGGACACGATCCAGTCCAGCGCGTTCGGCGCCCAGATGCCCACCCGGTCGCCCTTGTGCACGCCCGCCGCGATGACCGCGGCGGCGGCACGCCGTACGCGGTCCCGCAGTTCCGCGTAATCGACCCGTACATTGCCGTCCACCACGGCCTCACGGTCACCGAAGCGGTCCGCCGCGCTGTCGACGAGGGCAGGGATGCTCCCCCACTCAAGGTCCCCTTGCATGATCGCTCCCGGAGAGGCCAGAGGTTGATTGAACCTGACGGTACGTCAGATCATGGCGGCGTGGGAAGCGGCAGCACGGGGATCGAGACGCAGACCACCGCGACACGGTGGTCACCGATGATTGAGGGTTGAGGCATGCGCAAGTTCGAGACGCTGGGCTACGAGCAGGAGAACGGCGTCGCGTGGGTGACGTTGAACCGCCCGAACCGGCACAACGCGTTCGACATCACCATGATCGACGAACTGCACTCGCTCTGGCGTGAGCTGCGGCACGACGACGATGTGCGGTGTGTGGTGCTCACCGGCGCTGGCGACAAGGCGTTCTGTACCGGCATCGATCGGGGCGTGGACATCCCGCAACCGTCGTCGCCGTACATGATGGACGACCCGATGCTCAAGATCGGACCGAAGTTCTCCGACCTGTGGAAGCCGGTCATCGTCGCGGTGAACGGGATGGCCTGCGGCGGCGCGTTCTACCTGCTGGGCGAGTGCGAATTCGTGATCGCGGCGGAGGAGGCGACCTTCTTCGACCCGCACACCACGTACGGCATGGTGTCCGGCTTCGAGTCGATGCACCTCGCGCAGCGCATGCCGCTCGGCGAGGTCATGCGGCTCACCCTGCTGGGCAACGCCGAGCGGATGAGCGCCAAGCGCGCCTACGAAACCGGATTGGTGTCCCAGGTGGTACCGGCCGCCGAATTGCTCGACACCGCCCGGTGGGCCGCCGAAACCATCGCCTCCTACCCGCCGCACGGCGTCCAGGGCTCGGTGCGCTCCATCTGGGCGGCCCGCGACCTCACCCGCGCCCAGGCCCTGAGCATGGCCCCCCACATGATCGAACTGGGCAACCTCGACTGGTCCGAACAAGCCGGCCTGTTCCAAAACCGCGGCAAGGACTTCCGGGTGCGCTGACCGCGCCGAGAGCCCGGCCCCGCCCCGCATACTCGGGTCGGGGCCACGCCCGCCCCCAACGCACCGGATCGTCATCGAACGGAGTGAAACTGCCGTGCCGGATCGCCCTGACCCCTCGGCGCCCGCCGCAGGCGGATTTCACCCGCTCGTGCGCGCACGCGCTCGGGAAGAAAGCGCCTGGACCAACGAGTTCGGTATTCGCTATTCACTCGACGAGGACCCCACCGAGGTCGGTCCCTTGCAGGCGGCCGAGTACGCCAACGGGACCGGAGCGATCTATGCCAAATACTCCGATTTCCATCGGGACTACTACAAGGACAAGCTGCGCGTGCAGGCCGTGCTCGGTGTCCGGGACGCGGTGATCCTGTTGCTTCGGCGGCTTTCCGGGCGGTTGAGCGACGACGCCGAGGCGACCCTGTGGGTCGAGTCGGCCGACTCGGGGCCCTCCGTCGCCGGGCCGCACCTGCTCGACCGCGTCGCCGCCGAGCAGGTGCGCCTGACCCCCGCCGAACGGCGGCTTGTCGACGACATCGGCGCCGACCCGGCCGGCTTCGGCTCCGCCGCCGAGTTCACCATCGCCCAGGACGACGTGGAGATCCTCTACTACTTCGATCCCACCTCCGTCGAACCCCGGAACGAGATGTCCATCGTCCTGGACGGCCTCGACGACGCCGTCGTCGACACGGCCGCCGAACTGTCGGGTGTGCAACTCGTCGGCCGGGCCTGGCGCGCGCACGCCCAGCACCACTCGCCGCTGCCCCCCACGTGGGTGTACGTGGTGGTGATCGACCTCGACACCGACGCGGTCGCGATCAGACGCCGCCTCGCCGTCATCCGCGACACCGGTCAGCCGTTTCCCTGCCCCGTCGAGGTCGTCGAGGAGGGCAGGGACCTGCCCTACTACCAGGTGGCCGCCCGAGCCCGGGCCAAACGCGTCTGGCCCGAGCACCCGTGGGACCGGGGCATCACGACCCGGCACTGGCTCAACCTCGGATAGGGCCTGTCCCGAATTCGGATCATGTAGTGGGCAAACGCCCGATCTTGAGCTTCGGCCTGTCCGAAGTCACCATCTATGTGGAAAGCCCGAGCGGCAGCGCCTTGCTGGACCGCGAAAAGCAAGTCGCGAAGTTCACCGACACGTTCAATCGTTTGACGGCGCTCGCGCTCGATCCCAAGGAAACAGTGGCCCGTCTGCGGGCCTGCTAAGGAGAGAACCAGATGAACGACACTTCCCCGGCCGCCGACTACATCGCGTCCCTTGCTTGGCGCACTGCCTCCGGTAGCAGCGATCAAGGCGCCTGCGTGGAAGTGGCTCCCCTCACGAACGGGGTGGCGGTACGGGACAGCAAGGATCGGGCCCTCGGCATCCACCGATACCCGCGGGGCGGTTGGGCCGCCTTGCTCGATGCCGTTCGGTGTGGACACCCGTCGATCTGACTGCATCTTGGCTGCTCCGGGGCCGGCCCCGGAGCGGTGCCGGGCCCGCGCCGGCGCGGACGGCCAAAACCCCCGACCCGCGCAAAGACGTGGGTCGGGGGCCTGGCGGACGACGGCCGCCCTGTTGCGTCGTCCGGGTCTCGGAGGCCGGGGGTCAGTACGAAGGAGTCGTGGGGGCCGGCGCCTCGCCCAGCAGGTCGGCTGCGACTCGGTCGCGGTGTTCGCCCGCGTCGCCCCACGCTGTGCCCAGTGCCCAGGCGCGCTTCATGAACAGCTGGAGGTCGTGCTCCTCGGTGTAGCCGATCGCGCCGTGTACCTGGAGGCAGTTGCGGGCCGCCAGGTCGGCCGCCTCGCCCGCGTAGATCTTCGCCATTGACACGTCGCGGTCCGCCGAGGGCAGGTCGCGGGCCAGCGAGTAGGCCGCGCGCAGCACCACCGGGCGGGCGAACTCCAGCTTGATCAGCACGTTGGCCAGGTGGTGCTGGACCGACTGGTGGGTGCCGATCTGCACGCCGCGCTGGACCCGCTGCTTGGCGTAGTCGACCGTCATGTCGAGCATCCGCCGGGTCAGGCCCAGCAGTTGCGCCGCCGCGCCGAGCGCGCCGCGGTTGGCCGCGCGGGCCAGCGCCCGCCGGGCGTCGGAGGCCACCAGGGTCTTGGGCGTCGGCTGGAAACCGACGGTGTAGAGCTTGCGACTGCGGTCGACGGAACGTTGGGCGGTCAGCTCGCAGGCGCTCGGCTCGGTCACGTGCAGTTCGCCGTTGTCCAGCCCGATCACCAGCACGTCGGCGGCGGCGGCCTCGACGGCGAGCCGCCGGCCGGGCAGCAGCACGGACGCGGTGGCCCGGCCGGCCGCGATCTCGGCCAACCACCCGGCGTCGGCCGCGAACTCGGCGAGCAGGCCGACCGCGACCGCCGATTCGAGCAGCGGTTCGGGCAACGCGGCGTAGCCGGTCTCGACCAGCACGGCGGCCAATTCCTCGTCGCCCATGCCCAGGCCGTCGTGCTCCTCGGGGACCACGATGCCGGTCACGCCGACCTTGGCGAGATCGGCCCAGCGCGCGGAGATCGCGCTGTCGGCGGCCCACGCGGCGCGTACGTCGGTGCCGGTGCACCGGTCGGCGAGGAAGTCGCGGACCGTGTCGCGGAACAGTTCCTGGTCTTCGGTGTATGCGAGGCGCATCGTCGGAATCCTTCTACTTCGCTCGGGGCAGGCCGAGGATGCGTTCGGCGATCGTGTTGCGCTGGATTTCGTTGGTACCGGCGTAGATCGGCCCGCCGAGCGCGAACAGGAAGCCGTCCAGCCAGCCGCCGTCGCCGTCGTCCAGCTCGCCCGCCTCGCCGAGCAGGCGCAGCGCGGTCGCGTGCAGCTCGACGTCCATCTCGGACCAGAAGACCTTGTTGATCGAGGAGTCCGCGCCGATCGCGCCGCCCGCCTGGAGCTTGGTGACGGTGCCGAAGGTGAACAGCCGGTACGCCTCGGCGTCCATCCAGGCGCGCACCACCGCGTCCCGCTCGGCCGGGCGCGGGTCCTGCTTGTACAGGTCGATCAGCTTGTTCGCGGGCGCCACGAAGCGGCCGGGGCTGCGCAGGTTGAGCCCGCGCTCGCTGCCGGTGGTGGCGATCATGATCTTCCAGCCCTCGTTCACCCCGCCGAGCACGTCGGCGTCCGGTACGAAGACGTCGTCCAGGAAGACCTCGGCGAAGCCCGGCTCCCCGTCGAGCTGCGGGATCGGCCGCACGGTCACGCCGGCGGCGGCCAGGTCGACCATGAAGTAGGTCAGGCCGCGGTGTCGCTGCGCCTCGGGGTCGGTGCGGAACAGGCCGAACAGGCGATGGCCGTAGGTGCCGCGCGAGCTCCAGATCTTCTGCCCGTTCAGCAGCCACCCGCCGCGCTCGTCGTCGCGGTCGGCGCGCGAGCGCACGTTGGCCAGGTCGGAACCGGCCTCCGGCTCGGACCAGCCCTGGACCCAGATCTCCTCGCCGGAGGCCATCTTCGGCAGGTAGCGGTCCTGCTGCTCCTTGCTGCCGAATTCGAAGACGGTCGGCGCGAACAGGAAGATGCCGTTCTGGCTGACCCGGCCCGGGGCGCCCGCGCGGTAGTACTCCTCCTCGAAGATCAGCCATTCGGTCAGGCCGGCCTCACGGCCGCCGTATTCCCTGGGCCAGGAGACGACCGCCCAGCGCGCGTCGAAGAGCTTGCGCTCCCACGCCTGGTGGGCGGTGAAGCCCTCCCGCGTGTCCATCGACGGCAGTGGCTCGGCGGGCACGTTGGCAGCCAGCCACGCGCGCACCTCCCGGCGGAACTCCTGCTCCTGCTCGGTGAATTCGAGATCCACTGGGCGACTCCCTCGACGGGTGTGAGACCGAGGACACACAGGTCGAAACCCGGTCGGACACGGGTAGCATAACTGACGGGTCGTCAGGTTAGCTGTTGCACGCGGTGTGGCGACACCGTAAACGGCGTGCGATCGGACACGCGGGCGGCGAAATCGTCGGTCGAACAATCGAGGACCAAAGGGGGCCCCAGTGGCCGAGGCATACATCGTCGACGCGGTACGCACGCCGGTCGGCCGCAAGAAGGGCAGCCTGGCCGGGGTACACCCGGCCGACCTGGGGGCCCATGTGATCAAGGCCCTGGTCGAACGCAGCGGGATCGACCCTGACGTGGTCGAGGACGTGGTCTTCGGCGCCGTGGACACCATCGGCCCGCTGGCCGGCGACATCGCCCGCACCGCGTGGCTGGCCGCCGGCTACAGCGAGGCGGTGCCCGGGGTCACCATCGACCGCCAGTGCGGCTCCTCGCAGCAGGCGATCCACTTCGCGGCGCAGGGCGTGATGTCCGGCACGCAGGACGTGGTCGTGGCCGGCGGCGTGCAGAACATGAACCAGATCCCGATCGGATCGGCGATGACCTCCGCCGTGCCGCTCGGCTTCAGCGACCCGTTCTCCGGCTCCAAGGGCTGGGTGGCGCGCTACGGCGACGAGCCGGTCGACCAGTTCTACGGCGCCGAGCTGATCGCGAAGCGCTGGGACATCTCCCGCGAGGAGATGGAGCGCTTCGCGCTCGCGTCGCACGAGCGCGCCCTGCACGCGATCGACAACGGGTGGTTCGAGAAGGAGATCGCGCCGATCGACGTGGACGGCACCGTTGTCTCGGTCGACGAGCCGCCGCGCCGGGGCACCACGCCGGAGAAGATGGCCGAGCTGAAGGTGCTGATGGAGGGCGGCCGGATGACCGCCGCCGTCGCCTCGCAGATCTCCGACGGGGCGGCGGCGCTGCTGATCGTCTCGGAGCGCGCGCTGAAGCAGTACGGTCTGACCCCGCGCGCCCGGATCCACCACATGAGCGTGCGCGGCGCGTCCCCGATCGAGATGCTCTCCGCGCCGATCCCGGCCACCGAGTACGCGTTCGCCAAGTCCGGCCTGGGCATCGACGACATCGACGCGGTCGAGATCAACGAGGCCTTCGCGCCGGTCGTACTGTCCTGGATGAAGGACCTCAAGGCCCCGCACGAGAAGGTCAACCCCAACGGCGGCGCGATCGCCCTGGGCCACCCGCTCGGCGCCACCGGCGCCCGGCTGATGACCACCCTGCTCCACCACCTGGAGCGCACCGGCGGCCGCTACGGCCTCCAGACCATGTGCGAGGGCGGCGGCCAGGCCAACGTCACCATCATCGAACGCCTGGGCTGACCCGGCGGCAGGCGAACGCCCGCAGGGCGCGACCACCGATGGTGGTCGCGCCCTGCGGGTTTCGGGGGGGCTTCGGTCAGAGTTGGCGCTGGTAGACGTGCGGCTCGTAGTCGGTGGGGTGCTGCCGCGCCGCGTGTTGCGGGGCGTGGATGCGGGGGATGCGGCTGGGCCACCAGTTGGCGTTGCCCAGGAGGGTCATCAGCGAGGGCAGGATCACGATCCGGACCACGATCGCGTCGATCAGGACCGCGGCGGCCAGGCCGATGCCCATCTGCTTCATGTCCAGCATGCTCAGCGTGCCGAAGACCACGAAGACCGAGACCATCACGAGCGCCGCGCTGGTGATCACGCCGGCCGAGCCGGTGATGCCCTTCTCGACCGCGGCCTTGGTGGACATGCCCTGCATGGCGGCCTCGCGGATCCGGCTGACCACGAAGACGTGGTAGTCCATCGAGAGGCCGAACAGCACCACGAACAGGAACAGCGGCAGCCAGGAGATGATCGCGCCGCTGGAGTGGAAGTCCAGGATGCCCTCGGCCCAGGTGTGCTGGAAGACCACGACCAGGAAGCCGAAGGCGGCCAGCGCGGAGAGCAGGTTGATCCCGATCGCGGTGAGCGCGACGACCACCGAGCGGAACGTCACCGACATCATCACGAAGGTCAGCAGCAGCACGAAGGCGATCACCAGCGGCAGCTTGTCCTGCACGTGGGCGGCGAAGTCCTTGTTCTCGGCCGTCTCACCGGAGACCGCGAACTCCGCGCCCGCCACCTTGCCGACGGTGTTCGGCAGCACGCTCTCGCGCAGTTGCTTCAGCGCCGCCTTGGCCTGCGTCGAGCTGGAGATGTGCGGCGTGGTCACGTCGACCTTGAACGCGCGCCCGTCCTCGGAGACCAACACCTCGACCGGGTCCTGGGTGAACAGCGGGTTGTTCCGGGTCTGGGCGACCGCCCGGTCCAGCGCGGCGCGGGTCTCCTTCTCCTTGCCGACCGGAGCCAGCGCGACCAGGTTGTACGGGCTGTGCTTGCTCGGGTAGGCGTCCGTCATCCGGTCGTAGGTCTGCATCGTGGACATCGAGCGCGGGAAGTCGTCACCGGAGGTGTTCTGCAGCTTCATGTCGAAGGCCGGCAGGGCCAGCGCGCCCAGCGCGACCACCGACACCGCCAGGGTGATGCCCGGGTGGTTCAGCGCGGGACGCAGCAGCGCCTTCCACACGCGCGGCTCGCGGTCCTCGCGGGCGGTCAGGCGCCACAGCAGCGGGATGCGCGGCCGGTCGATCCGCTTGCCCAACTTGGCCAGCAGCGCGGGCAGCACGGTGAGCGAGCCGATCATGGCGACCGCGACCACGATGATGCCGCCGGTGGCCAGGCTGGAGAAGATCGCGTCGTCGGCGATGTACATGCCGGCCATCGAGACGGCCACCGCGATCGCGGAGACCACCACGGCGTGCCCGGAAGTGGCGGCGGCGATCTCGATCGCGTCGATCCGGTCGCGGCCCTTGGCCCGCTCCTCGCGCTCACGCTTGACGTAGAAGAGCGAGTAGTCGACGCCGACCGCCATGCCCATCATGGTGATCACGCTGGAGACGGTGCCCGAGTCCGGGAAGACCGCGGAGGCCAGGCCGTACAGACCGATCGAGGCACCGACCGCCGAGATGGCCAGCAGCACCGGCACCGCGGCGGCGATCATCGCGCCGAACGCCACCATCAGGATGATCAAGGTGACCGGCAGGCTGAACAGTTCGGCCTGCCCGAGGTCCTTGCCGATCTGGTCCTGGATGCCCTTGCCGATCGACGCGTCGCCGATCTCCTCGACCCGTAGCTCGGGGTGCGCCTTCTGCACGCTCGCCGTCGCCTTGAGCAACGGGTCGATGTGGTCCTGGGCCTTGTCGGCGGATCCCTTCATGGTGAACGGGACCAGCAGCGCCCGGCCGTTCGTGGCCGGGATCGGCGCGGCGACCTCGGCGACCTCGGGCAGCGCCCGCAGCTTGGCGGTGACCTCGCCGGCGACCCGGTCGGCCGCGGCCCGGTCGAGCGTGCCGCTCTTCGCGGTGATCAGCACGTTCTCGCTCGCCGCGCCGTCGAGGCCGTACTGCCGGGAGATCTCGTCGGCCCGACCGGACTGGCCGGTGCCCATGTCCGCGTTCGTGGTCTTCTCGGTGCCCACCATGCCCCCGACGACCAGGCAGATGGCGACGAAGGCGATCCACATGGTGATCGCCCGCCACGGGTGGGTGGCGCTCCATCGTGCGACGCGAACGGTCGCCGGCTGCTTGGTCATTGTCAGGTCCCCTCGTGTTCCACTGCGTGTCCCGCTGACAGTTCGAGTCTGTCGGCGGGGCACGCGCGGAACACTGCGTCGAACCCCCGACCCGGGGTGGGTCCAGACCCACCCCGCGGGTGCGTTCGCACCCCGGGCACGCACGACGCCGGCACCGCCCGGAGGGGGCGATGCCGACGTTCGCACGCGCGGCGGCGGGGGTCGGCGCGGGTCAGACCCGGGCGGACTCCAGGTCGTGCAGGATGCCACTGGCCTGCTCGGTGATCCGGGTGATCAGTTCGGCGCACGAGGGCAGGTCCTCGATCACGCCGACCACCTGGCCCGAGGCCATCACGCCCAGGTCCGGACGGCCGTCCACCATCGCGGCCTTGAGCAACATCGGGGTGTTGGCCGCCATCAGCACCTGCGGCCAGCTCAGCCCCTGCGACTTCTTCATCGCCAGGCCCTCGCGGGCCATGTCGGTGAGCTTGCTGCCGCTGAGCTTTCGGAACCTCATCGCGTTGGCGATCGAGCGCGGATAGCGGGCGATCGCCGAGCGCTGTTCGAGCCGCTTGACGAAGTCGGTGGCCAGCACCCGGTGCGGGACGCCGTCGACCTCCTTGGACACGATCGTGCCGTTGACGTCGGTGGCCAGGTAGACGTCCTTGACCGCCTGGCCCACCGGGCTGTCCGAGGTGAGCAGGAAGCGGGTGCCCATCGCGATCGCGTCCGCGCCGTACGCCAGCGCGGCGACCAGGCCGCGCCCGTCGAAGAAGCCGCCGGCCGCGATCACCGTGACGTCGCTGCCCCGCAGTACGTCGGTCACCTGCGGCAGCAGCAGCGTGGTCGGGATCGAGCCGGTGTGCCCGCCGCCCTCGCCGCCCTGCACGATCACGCCGTCGACGCCCCACTCGGCGACCTTCTGCGCGTGCCGCTTGGCGCCGATCGAGGGCACCACCAGCATGCCCAGGTCGTGCGCGCGCTTGATCAGGTCCTTCTTCGGCGCCTGCGCGAACGAGGCGACCCCGATGCCCTCGCGGCCCATCAGGTCGATCCGCTCGGCCGCGTCCGGCGCGTCCGCGCGCAGGTTGACCGCGAACGCCTTGGTGGTGCTCTTCTTGACCGCCGCGATCGCCGCGACCAGTTCGTCGTAGGTCATCGTGGCCGAGGCCAGGATGCCCAGCCCGCCGGCCTCCGCGGTGGCCGCGACCAGTCGGGGGTAGGACACGTAGCCCATGCCGGTCTGCACGATCGGATACCGGACGCCGAACTTCTCGGTGAACCCGTTGCTCAGCGCGGGGTGCAGCCCGCCCGCACCCGCGCTCACGCCGGCACCTCGCGCAGCCGCATGCCGCGCGGGTCGAGCACGTCCCGCACGATCCGCAGTTCCTCGTCCGTGGGCACCCGCGAGGTGGGCACCTCGGCCGGGATCACCAGCTCGAAGCCGGTCGCCTCGACGACCTCCTCGACGGTGACGCCCGGGTGCAGCGAACGCAGCCGCATCACCTTGGCCTCGGTCTCGAAGTCGAGCACGCACAGGTTGGTGACGACCCGGCGCACCTCGTGGAAGCGCCCGGCCGAGCCCACCGCGGCGGCCCGGTCGTAGCCGACGCAGGAGACCATGTCCACCTTCGGCGTGAGCACGCGCGCCGAGTGCTTGGGGATCCAGTAGCTGGTGGTGTGGTTGATCGTGTTGCCCGGACCGCCGCGCGAGCCGAGCACCTGGCGCTTGGGCTTGGCCCAGTCACCGATCGCGGAGATGTTGGCGTTGCCGTGCGCGTCGATCTGCACCGGGCCCATCATCACGTGCCGCCGCCCGGAGGCGAGCACGTCCAACACCTGGCGGTAGGGGATCCAGCCGACCACGGCGAACTCGTCCGGCTTGGCGCCCAGTCGGGCGTCGCCCTCGAAGAAGTACGACTCGCCGTTGGAGAGCATCAGGTCGGGCTCGAACGTCGCGCGGGCCAGCCGGGCGCCGATCGTGGGCACGGCACCCATCGGGCTGCCGATGATCTCGCCGTCGCCGCGGAAACAGTCCGCGACGGCGGCGACGCACACGTCGGCCCGGGTGGCCTCGGTCAGGGTCTCGCTGCTCACTTGGCGGTCTCCTTCTTGAACTCCTCGACGGCGGCCTGGTACGCCGCTTCGCTCTCGACCTTGAGGAATCGCTGCTCGAACGCGGCCCACGCCTCGGGGTCGGCGGCGGCGGTGACGTACGCCTTCTGGAACGCCTCGTCGCGGCCGTACTCCGGCGGACACTCGGTGAAGTGCGCGCCGTTGGGCGCCTCGACCACGCCGTGCGTCATGTAGCGGTGCACGGTCAGCGTGTGCACGCAGCCCGCCGCCTTGAGCAGTTCCTCGCTCGGCACGATCCGCTCGGCCGAGACGTACGCCTTCTCGGCCGCGAGGCAGAACAGGTCGTCCATGAACTGGTCCGGGCCGGTCAGCGCGGCGTTGCCCCGCTCGTCGGCGACGTTGGCGTGGATCAGCGCGGCGTCCAGGTTCAGCGCCGGCATCGCCACCAACGTCTCGTCGCCGTACGGCGATTCGATCGTCTTCAGGTGCGGCGAGACCTTGAGGATGTCCGAGCCCAGGCCCGCGCGGGTGGGCAGGAACGGCAACCGCTGGGCGGCGGCGCGCAGACCGGTGAGGAACATGCCCTCGTCGTACTCGACCGCCTCGACCAGGCCGTTCTCGCGCACGTGGCGGAAGTTGGGCTCCAGCGGGATCGAGTCGAGCGAGACGAACGCGTAGACGAGCTTGCTCGCCTTGCCGGCCCGGGCCAGCAGCCCGACGTCGGGGCCGCCGTAGGAGACGACGGTCAGGTTCTTGAGGTCGGATCGCAGGATGGCCCGGACCAGGGCCATCGGCTTGCGCCGCGAACCCCAGCCGCCGATGCCGATGGTCATCCCGTCGGAGAGTTGTGCGACGACCTGATCGGGCGTCATGCGCTTGTCAGCCATGGATGGTTGCTCCGTCTCTACGTCGAGGGGTCGGCGTCACTTCGAGGTGTCCGCGTCGCGACCCTCGGTGAAGGCGTCGCGCAGTTCGTCCGACACGCCGGTCAGGTTCAGTTCGAACGTGAAGCCCTGCTCGTAGCGGTACGAACGCTTGACGTCGACCGGGTCGATGCCGTTCAGCGACGCCTTCGCGGCGCGGATGACGGTCGGGCTCTTCGCCGCGATGGCCCGAGCCACCTCGAACGCCGTCTCGACCAGCTTGTCCCGGTCCACCAGCTTGTAGATCGAGCCGTACGCGTGGAGTTCGGCCGCAGGGGCGTTCTCCGACGTGTAGACCATCTGTCGCATCCGGTGTTGCGGGACCAGCCGGGCCAGGTGGGTGGCCGCGCCGAGCGCGCCGCGGTCCACCTCGGGCAGGCCGAAGAACGCGTCGTGCGACGCGACGATGATGTCCGCGTTGCCGACCAGACCGATGCCGCCGCCCACGCAGAACCCGTGCACCGCCGCGATGACCGGCACCTCGCAGTCGTACACCGCGGCGAACGCGTCGAAGCAGCCCTTGTTGGCCGCGACCAGCGCGTCGAAGCCCTCGGTGTTCGACATTTCCTTGATGTCCACGCCGGCGTTGAAGCCGCGGCCCTCGGCCCGGAGCACCACGGCCCGGACCTGCGGGTCGCGGCTCGCCTCGCGGAGTCGGTCCGCGAGCTCGAACCAGCCGGCGACGGTGAGCGCGTTGACGGGGGGTGCGTCCAGCACCACCTCGGCGATGCCCTCACGCACCTCGTAACGGATAGCCATGGCAACCAGATCCATTCGGCCGCGTGCGTCGGATCGGCCGGTGACGTCCCAGGTACCGGCGGCTGCGGCCGACGCGGCCGTCCGGTCGTGAGAGGCACATCACCACCCGATCTGACTGATCGTCAGATTTCTGCCACCATAGTTGACCCCGAGCGACCCACGCCAGACGAAGCGAGCGTGGCGCCCACGACACCGCAGCCCGTCAGGAGCAGGCCATGACGTCCTCCCCCAACCCGCTCGACATGAGTGGACGCGTCGTTCTCGTCACCGGTGGCGGCAAGGGGATCGGACGGGGCATCAGCGAGCGCTTCCTGACCGCCGGCGCCGACGTGGTGGTGTGTTCGCGCCGCGAGCCCGAGACGCTGCCCGCCGCCGGCGGACGCACCGCCGTGTACACCCCCGCGGACGTGCGCGACCCCGACACGGCTTTCGCCGCCGTGGAGTTCGTCGAGGAACGCTTCGGTCGGCTGGACGTGCTGGTGAACAACGCGGGCGGCGCGCCGCAGACCGACGCGGCCACCGCGTCGCCGCGGTTCTCCAAGGCGATCATCGAGCTGAATCTGCTCGGTCCGCTGTATTTCGCGCAGGCCGCCCACCGCTTGATGCACCGTCAAGAAACCGGCGGGGTGATCGTGAACATCTCCAGCGTGAGCGGTGTGCGCCCCTCGCCGGGCACCGCGGCCTACGGCGCGGCCAAGGCCGGGATGAACTCGCTGACCCGCTCGCTGGCCGTCGAGTGGGCGCCCAAAATCCGACTCAACTCCGTGATCGTGGGCCTGGTCCGGACCGAACAGGCGCACCTGCACTACGGGGACGAGGCCGGCGTGCAGCGGGTGGCGGACACGATTCCGCTCGGTCGGATGGCCGACCCCTCCGACGTCGCGGACGTATGCCTGTTCCTCGCGTCGCCGATGTCACGGTACGTCAGCGGAGCGGAACTGCTCATGCACGGTGGCGGGGAAATGCCCGCTTTCCTCCGTGCGGCGGACAGCGAGACCGATCATGCGCCCGTAAACTGACGGCATGACAGGACAAGTTCGCACCGTCGACGGCCGCGTCGCCGGGCGACGCGGACAGGCGACGCGGCAAAAGCTGCTCGACTGCCTCCGCGAGATGCTCGACACGTCTCCGTACCGGGACGTCAAGGTCATCGACGTCGCCCGTATGGCAGGCACCTCTCCCGCCACCTTCTACCAGTACTTTCAGGACGTCGAGAGTGCGATCCTGGAGATCGCGAACGACATGGCCAAGGACGGCCAGCGGCTGAAGACTCTCGCCGAGGACCAGAACTGGTCCGGCAAGGGCGGCTTCGCCGCCGCCGAGGCCCTGGCCGACGGATTCCTCGAGTTCTGGCGGGACTACGAGCCGATCCTGCGCGTCGTCGACCTGGCCTCGGCCGAGGGCGACAAGCGCTTCTACAAGGTGCGCCAGAAGATTCTGACGGCGGTCACCGGTTCGCTCACCGAGGCCATCGAGAACATGCAGGCCAAGGGCAAGGTCGGCGACGACGTGCAGCCCAACGCCATGGCGGGCACCCTCGTCGCGATGCTGGCGGCGGTGGCCGGGCACCAGAAGGGCTTCGAATCCTGGAACATCAAGATGAAGGACGTCCGCCCGGCGCTGTCCACGCTGGTGTTCATGGGCGTCACGGGGAAGAAGCCCCCGACCCGGTAGCAACGCGTGTGCGCAGACGCCGGACGGGCCGATACCGGCCCGTCCGGCGTTCGAGGACACGACTGGATCCCTAGATGCCCGCCAACTCCGCGATCCGCTCGCGCTGTGCGCCCCGATCACCGAGCAGGTGCGCGGACGTGATGGCCCGCTTCAGGTAGAGGTGGCAGTCGTACTCCCAGGTGAAGCCGACCCCGCCGTGCAGTTGGATCATCTCCTCGGCGACATGCCGGTACGCGGCGGTCGCCGTCGTCATCGCCAGCGGTGCCATCACCGCCAGTTCGCCGGGCGCCGCGAGTCCGGCCGCCTCCGCCTCGGTGGCCGCCCAGGCCGCGTAGTACAGCGCGGAGCGCGCCGTCTCGACCTCGACGTACAGGTCCGCGCAGCGGTGCTTGATCGCCTGGAACGAACCGATCGGCCGACCGAACTGCACCCGCCCCTTGGTGTACTCCACGGTCGACTCCAGACAGCGCGCCGCACCGCCGACCGCCTCCGCGGCCACCGCGATCTCGGCGAGCGCCAGGACCCGCTCCACGGCCGCGTCCGCGCCGGGCGTACCCAGCAGCCTGGCGGGGGTGTTCGCGAAGGTCAGCCGGGCCTGCTTGCGGGTCTGGTCCAACGTCGGCAGCGCCGTCCGGGTCAGCCCGGCGGCGTCCTTGTCCACGGCGAGCAGCGCGAGGTCGCCATTGACCCGTGCCACCACCACGATCAGATCCGCGATCAAGCCGTCGATCACGTGCGTCTTGACGCCGTCCACGCGCCACCCGTCGCCGTCGGCCCGCGCGGTCGCCTCGACCGCGCGCACGTCCCGGCGACCCGGCTCGGCCAGCGCGAGCGCGCCGAGCCTCTCACCCGCCGCGATGCCCGGCAGGTACTCGGCCCGCGCGCCCTCGTCGCCCGCGTGCACGAGCGCATACGCCGTCAGCACCGACGACGCCAGGAACGGTGAGGGGAAAAGCGAGCGGCCCATCTCCTCCAGGGCCACGACCAACTCGGTGAAGCCGAAACCGACCCCGCCGTACTCCTCCGGAATCGCGAGACCGGCCAGCCCGGTCTGTTCGCACACGCGCCGCCACACCTTGGCGTCGTAGCCCGTCTCGGTGGCCATCACGGCCCGGACGGCGGGCGAGTCGCTGTGCTTGTCGAACACGTCCCGGAGTGCTCTGCGGATCTCCTGCTGCTCATCGCTGAACTCGACGTCCACGTACCGCAACTCCTTGGCACTCATGTCGTGCGGGTCGGGACGGTTGCCCGGCCCGAGTTCCGGTCGGCCCCATTGACGATCCGGCAGCCCGCGAGCACCAGTATCTGACACACCGTCATACCCTTGGAACATTGCTTTCGTCACACCTCCGAAACGTCGCCTTACCCCGGGCGTGTCGTGTTGTGTGGCATACACCACCCCCACGCCGATACTTCGCGCGCAGGCCGAAGGGACCCGTTGTGACCGTGCTCGCCCAGGTGCTTCGTGAGGCCGCCCGACGCTTTCCCGAGCGGCGGGCCCTCGTGCACGGCGGAAGCGGGTTCACCTACGGCGGGCTGGACGCGCTGACCGACCAGGTCGCCGCCGGGCTGGCCCGGCGCGGTGTCCGGCCCGGCGACCTGGTCGCCCTCGTGCTCCCGTCCGGGCTCGAGTACGTGGTCGCCTACACCGCCCTGGCCCGGCTCGGCGCGATCACCACCGGCGTGGGACCGCGCTACACCCCCACCGAGCGCGCCGCGATCCTGGACCGGGCCGCACCGGATCTGGTGCTGGCCACCGAGGAACTGGCCGAGGGCGTCCCGGCCGGACCCGAACTCCTGCGCTGTGTGCCGGCCGCCGGCGCGCAGGACGTGTGGGCCGAACTCCGCCGCGAGGAGATTCCGCCCGCACCACCGGTGACCGGGGATCAGGACCCGGACCTGCCCGAGACGGTCGTGTTCACCTCGGGCACCACCGGCACCCCGAAGGGCGCCCTGTTCACGTCCCGGCAGATCGCCGCCATCACCGCGATGGACACCGGCGACCGCTGGGGCGAGGGCGGCCCGCAACTGGTCGCCACCGGCCTGCCGCACGTCGGCTTCATGACCAAACTGGCCGGCTACCTCAAGATGGGCGCGACCCTGCACCTGCTCGGCCGCTGGCGGGCCCAGGACGCACTGCGCCTGGTCGCCCGCGAGCAGATCCCCTACCTCGGCGGCGTGGCCGCGCAGGTCTCCCTCCTGCTCGGCCGACCGGAGTTCGACCGCTACGACCTCACCCACGTACGCGGTCTCATCGTCGGCGGCGGGCCGTCCCCCGCCCCCCTCGTGCACGAGGCCCGGACCCGTTTCGGGGCGGGCTACTCGATTCGCTACTCGTCCACCGAGTCCGGGGGGCTGGGTACGCTCACCGCGTTCGACGCCCCCGACTCGGAGGCGCTGCACACGGTCGGCCGCCCCCGGCCGGGCACCGAACTGGAGATCCGCGACCCGCGGACCGGCACCGTCCTGCCGGTCGGCGCGGAGGGGCAGATCTGCCTGCGCTCGCCCGCCGTGATGGCGGGCTACTGGCGCGACCCCGAAGCCGACGCCGCCGCCCTCGACGGCGACGGTCGGCTGCACACCGGCGACCTCGGCCGGATCGACGAGGCCGGCTGCCTGCGGATCACCGGGCGGATGACGGAGATGTACATCCGCGGCGGATACAACGTGTATCCGCAGGAGGTGGAGGCGGTGTTGCTCGACCATCCCGACGTGGCCTCGGTCGCGGTCGTCCCCCGACCCAGTCGGGTGATGGGCGAGATCGGCGTCGCGGTCGTGGTGTCACGTGCCGCATCCGAGCCATCACTGGCCGCATTGCGTGAGTTCGCGGCCTCGCGGTTGTCCGCGCACAAACTTCCCGAGGCGATCCGGATCGTGCCTGAGCTACCGCTCACCGGGATGGACAAAGTGGACCGCAGATCCTTGACCGAACGTGAGAAGTCCTTCGGGGACATTTAGTAACCGCGCGATGACCAGCAGATATCAGCAACATGTTTGACCAAGTCAGCAAATGTCCAGGTGATCGGACAGATGCGTCGGGACCGGGCCGGTGAGACAGTGGACAGCCCTGACGTCCCATCAGCAAGCTAACTGACTAACCGTCAGCTCGATTCCAGTGTCGATCGGATCTGGCGGCGACGAAAGATCGAAAAAGGGACGGGCGCGATGATGCTTCACGACAGCAGAGGACACCACTTCCCGGGGCACACTCGAACCAGCGTCACCGTGAACGCGGATCCGTCGGCCGAACTCGACGTGACCGGCCGACCACTCGCGCTCCGCCCCGCCGACCTGGACCGCTTCTTCCGACCTCGCACGGTGGCCGTGATCGGCGCCTCGGACACCGAGGGCCGACCCGGCGCACGGATCACCGCGCAACTGATCGCGTGGGCCGATCGAGTGGGCGCGCGGTTGTTCCCGGTCAACCCCAAACACGAGCGAATCGCCGGCCGACCGTGCCACGCGGACATCTCGGCGGTCCCCGAGCCGGTCGACCTGGCCGTTGTCCTGGTCGGCGACCCGGCCGAGGTACTGGAGCAACTCGCGGGCGCCGGCGTCGGTTTCGCGGTCGTGTTCGCGGCCGGCTTCGCCGAGGCGGGGGCCGCCGGAGCCGAGGCCCAGGCCCGGCTCGCCCAGCTCACCTCGGGCGGCTCGTTGCGCCTGCTCGGGCCGAACACCAACCTCAACGCGTTCGAGGAGTTCCGCACCGACCTCGAAGGCCCCGCGATCGCGCTGATCACCCAGAGCGGGCACCAGGGCCGTCCGGTCTTCGCCGCCCAGGAGATCGGCATCCGGGTGTCCCATTGGGCCCCGGTCGGCAACGAGGCGGACCTGGAAATCGCGGACTTCGTCCGACACTTCTCCGATCAGGAGGAGGTCGGCGTGATCGCCGCCTACGTCGAGGGGTTCAAGGACGGCCGGACCTTCGCGCTGGCGGCCGACCACGCGGCCCGGCAGGGCGTACCGGTGGTCGTGGTCAAGGTGGGACGGACCGAGACCGGGGCCCGGATGGCCCAGTCGCACACCGGCAAGCTGACCGGCGGCGACCGCACCGCGTCGGCGGTGTTCCGCCAGTACGGGGTCACCCGGGTCGACGGCCTCGACGAACTGATCGACACGTCCCAGTTGTTCGCGCGCACCGGGACCCCGCTCGCGCAGGGGGTCTGCGTCTACTCGATCTCCGGCGGCACCGGCGCGCACATGGCCGACCTCGCCGCCGCCGAGGGCCTGACGGTGCCGCCGCTCGACCGGTCCACCCAGGAGAAGCTGCACACCTGGATACCGCCCTACCTGACCGTGTCCAACCCCGTGGACAACGGCGGCCACCCGGCCGGGGACGAGCGGGGCCGCAAGATCATCGACGCGATCCTGGCCGATCCCGCGATCGGGGTGCTGGTGTGTCCGATCACCGGCGCGTTCCCGCCGATGAGCGACCGGCTCGCGCAGGACCTGGTGGACGCGGCGGAGGCGACCGACAAGGTGGTCTGCGTGGTCTGGGGCTCGCCGGTGGGCGACGAGAGCGCCTATCGCGAGATCCTGCTCAAGTCGAACAAGGTGGTGGTCTTCCGCACGTTCGGCAACTGTGTGCGGGCGCTGCGGGCGTACTTCGACTACCACCGCTTCCGCACCCAGTACTCGTCGCCGTTCGAGGACGTCCCGCGGCTCGCGTCGCCGGCCGCGGCCAAGGCCAAGCGGCTGCTGTCCTCGGGCAAGCCGCTGTCCGAGCACTCGGCGAAGCAGTTGTTGCGCACGTACGGGATCCGGGTGCCGCGCGAGCAACTGGTCACCTCGGCCGCCGCCGCGGTGCGGGCGGCCGGGCTGATCGGCTACCCCGTGGTGATGAAGGCGTGCGGCCCGCAACTGCCGCACAAGAGCGACCTGGGTCTGGTCAAGCTGGGCCTGCGCTCGGCGAGCCAGGTGCGGGACGCGTACCGCGAGATCACCGACGCGGCCAAGGAGGCGGGCGCGGGTCGGCTCGAAGGCGTCCTGGTGTGCCAGCAGGTCGATCGCGGCGTCGAGATGGTGGTCGGCATCTCGCACGACGACCTGTTCGGGCCGACCGTCTCGGTCGGTCTGGGCGGGATCTTCGTCGAGGTCTTCGACGACATCGCGATCGGGGTGCCGCCGTTCGGCGCCTACGAGGTCAAGCGCATGCTCGGCGAACTCCGCGGCCTCAAGTGCCTCCAGGGCATGCGCGGCCAGCCCCCCGCCGACCTGGACGCGCTCGTCGACGTGGTCATGCGGGTACAGCGCATGGCGCTCGAACTGGGCGACGAACTCGCCGAGTTGGACATCAACCCGCTGATGGTGATGCCCCGCGGCGGCGGCACGGTGGCCTTGGACGCGCTCGCCGTGGCCCGGTAGGGCCGAGGGCCCGTGGGGTGGCCTCAAACGCCGGCCGGACCGAAACCGGGCCCAGCCGGCGTTTGAGGCCACCCCGACTCGAACAACGCTCAACGCCGGACGAAAACCACCCCGTCCGGCGCTTGAGGCCAACCAACCCCGGCAAGGAGCCATCGCACACATGACCACCGACACCGACCAGGAGCTGCTGCACCGCGTGAGCGGGGGTGTGCTCTGGATCACCCTCAACCGCCCCGCCGCCAGCAACTCCCTCACCTGGGCCCAACGCGAGTTGCTGATCGACCTTCTCGGCGAGGCGTCCGCAACCGAGTCGGTCCGCGCCGTCGTCCTCACCGCCGCGGGCCGGAAGCATTTCTGTACCGGCATGGACCTGCGCAGTTCCCCCGGCACCAAGTCGCTCCTGGCCGCAGCCGCCGAGACCCCGGACGACGACGCCGCGCCCAAGCCCCCGGCCCGCCCGACCGGCTACGCGACCCGGATGATGAAGACCGGCGTACAGCGCCTGACCAACGCCGTCCTGGACTGCGAGAAGCCGGTGATCGCGGCGATCAACGGCACCACCGCCGGCTACGGGATGAGCCTCGCGCTCGCGTGCGACCTGGTGATCGCCGCCGACACCGCCCGCTTCATCCAGATCTTCACCCGACGCGGCCTGGTGCCGGACGGCGGCAGCGCGTACCTGCTGCCGCGCCTGGTCGGCCCGCAGAAGGCCAAGGAGCTGATGTTCTTCGGCGACGACCTGCCCGCCGCCGAGGCCCTGCGGATCGGCGTGGTGAACAAGGTGGTCGCCGCGGACGAACTGGAGGCGGTGACCAGGGAGTGGGCCGAGCGGCTGGCCGACGGGCCGACCCGGGCCTACGCGTTCACCAAGCGCCTGGTCAACCGTTCGCTGGAGAGCGACCGGGTGACCGCCTTCGACGAGGAGGCGCAGACCGTCGAGCTGAACATGACCTCGCGGGACGCGAACGAGGGGGTCGCCTCGCTGATGGAGCGCCGCAAGCCGGAGTACTACGGCTGGTAGCCGCAGGTGGCCGGACGGCGGGTCCCCGCGGCTCGCCGTTCGGCCCCCGTTCGAGCGTTGTGCCTTGCGCCACAAGACAACTGACGAGTAGTCAGATGTGACGAAGGACCCCCTCTCGTTTGATTGACGCAAGGAAAACGGGTGACGTAGCGTCACAGACCCGACGCCCCAAGACACCTGCGAGGAAGTCCACCATGGGCCAGATCGACGCAGCGAGCACGAAGCCTGCGGACCCCGCGGCCATCGCCCTGCCCGAGGGTGAAGGCATCGTCGAGGCAGCCACGTTCCGGCACGTCCTCGGTCACTTCGCCAGCGGCGTCACGGTGATCACCGCGCTCGACGGCGACACTCCGGTGGGCTTCGCCTGCCAGTCGTTCGCGTCGCTGTCGCTGGACCCGCCGCTGGTGACCTTCTTCGTGGCGAAGACGTCCACCACGTGGCCGCGGATCCGGCCGGGCGGCCGGTTCTGCGTGAACGTGCTCGCCGAGGACCAGGAGACGCTGTGCCGCGGCTTCGCGGTCAGCGGCGCGGACAAGTTCGCCGGCGTCTCGCACAGCGCGACGCCGACCGGTTCGCCGAAGCTGGACAACGTACTCGCCTGGATCGACTGCACGTTGGAGAGCGTGATCGACGGCGGCGACCACGAGATCGTGATCGGCCGCGTCCAGGCCCTGGACGCGCCGCGGGTGGAGTGCGCCCCGCTGCTGTTCTACAAGGGCCGGTTCGGCCACCCCAGCGCCAACGCGTGACACCGACCCGGACCCGGGCCGAGGCCGCGGGTCCGGATCGGTGCCTGCCGCGCCCGCTCGCCGCGGGCCGGCTCGGTAACCGCTCGCTCAGTGCGCGCCGGCTCCGGTCAGCGCCCTGACCTCCAGCTCGGCGAACTTGCGGTCGTCGTCGTCGGTGCGGCGCCGCCGCGCGGACACCGCGCCGATCGCGGCGCACGCGAAGCCGACCGGGATCGAGATGATCCCCGGGTTCTCCAGCGGGATGGGCGCCGCGGTCGTACAACTGAACAGCGCCGTCGCGTTGCCCACGTCCTTGCGGTCCTTGGAGACCCCGCAGTCGTCCGCCTGCTTGGCGGTGAGCTGCTTGATCGCCGGCTTGGTCTCGCTGGCCCCGCCCCAGCAGATCGGCGACAGCGCGACCACCAGGACCGAGGTGACCAGGCCGCCGTAGATGCCGAACACCGCGCCGCGCGTGTTGAAGTTCTTCCAGAACAGCGAGAACACGATGGCCGGCAGGTTGGCCGAGGCGGCGATGGCGAACGCCAGCGCGACCAGGAACGCCACGTTCAACTCGCGGGCGAACACCGACAGGACGATCGCCGCCGTGCCGATCACCAGCGCCGCGATCCGCGCGACCTTGACCTCCTCGGCGTCGGTGGTGCGGCCCTTGCGGAAGACGTTCGCGTACAGGTCGTGCGCGAACGACGAGGACGAGGCCAGGGTGAGGCCGGCCACCACCGCCAGGATCGTGGCGAAGGCCACGGCGGCGATGAAGGCGAGCATCAGCGCGCCGCCGGTGGTGCCCGCGCCGCCGCCCAGATGCTCGGCGAGCCGGGTCGCGGCGGTATTGCCGGTCGGGTCGGCCTTCTTGATCTCCTTGCTGCCGATCAGCGCCGCCGCGCCGAAGCCCAGGACCAGCGTCATCAGGTAGAACACACCGATGATGCCGATCGCCCAGGTCACCGACCTGCGCGCGACGCGGGCGTTGGGCACGGTGTAGAAGCGCACCAGGATGTGCGGGAGGCCCGCCGTACCCAGCACCAGCGCGAGCCCGAGCGAGATCAGGTCGATCTTCGACCAGCCGTCCGTGGCCCCGTACTTGAGCCCCGGCTGGAGGAACGACTCGCCCGAACCGGACTTGCTCGCCGCGGTGCCGAGCAGGTCGGCGATGTTGAAGTGGAACTTGGCCAACACCCACACGCACATCACGAACGCGCCGACCATCAACAGCCCGGCCTTGACGATCTGCACCCAGGAGGTGCCCTTCATCCCGCCCACGGTGACGTAGACGATCATCAGCGCGCCGACCGCGGCGATGACCGAGATCTGCGCGGTGTCGCTCTTGACGTCGAGCAGCAGCGAGACGACCGAGGCCGCGCCGACCATCTGGGCCAGCAGGTAGAAGATCGACACCACGATCGTGGACACGCTCGCGGCCATCCGGACCGGGCGCTCGCGCATCCGGTTCGCCAGTACGTCGGCCATCGTGTAGCGGCCGGAGTTGCGCATCGGTTCGGCGACCAGCAGCAGGGCCACCAGCCAGGCGACCAGGAAGCCGATGGAGTACAGGAATCCGTCGTAGCCGGACAGCGCCAGGATGCCCGCGATGCCGAGGAAGGACGCGGCCGACATGTAGTCGCCGCCGATCGCCATGCCGTTCTGGAGGGCGGAGAACGATCGGCCACCGGCGTAGAAGTCGGACGCCGTGCGGTTCTTGCGACCGGCCCAGAAGGTGATGCCGAGGGTCACCACGACCAGCACGGCGAACATCGCGAAGGTCCAGCCTCGGTTGCTGGACTCCGCGGCGAGTTCGAGAGAAGGATTCACGCTTCGAGTTCCTCTCGCAGTTCGGTGGCCACGGGGTCGAGTCGGGTACGCGCGAATCGTGAATACGCCCAGGCGATCACGAACGTCGAGACGAACTGGAGAAGCCCGAACACGAGTGCGACGTTGATGTGGTTCATCAGTTCCTTGGCCATGAAGTCGCGCGCGTAGGCGGACATCACCACGTAGAGCAGGAACCACGTGAGGAATGCGGCGGTGACCGGGAAGATGAAGGACCGCTGGCGCTTCTTGAGCGCCCCGAATCTCGGGTCCTGCTCCATTTCCAGATATCCGGTGCGGTCGTCGACGTACGGGGCGCGCGGGGCCGGGACGGAAGCCTCCGCGCCCTCCGGCTCGGGACCCGACTCGGGCTCGGGCTTGGGCTCGGGGGGACGAGCAGCGGGCGGTTCGTCGTGCGGAGTCGGCATGGGGCGGTAGGGCTCCTCTCCAGCGGACACCCCGCGCGTGGCCCGAGGCGCCGATCGGGTACCTGACCGCGGTCCGTGGGACCTGGGGCCGCAGCGGAGCGAGTTTAGAGGTGCCGCCAGGACGCGCGGAACCTATCCGATCAACCGAATGGGAGAGGCACTGGTTACGCGGATAAACCACGAATTCCTGCCGCCTGCAAGATTGATCGAAATTGTTATCGTAATTTCCACGGCCGACCGAACCACCGTCGAATTCGCCCACCGAAGCCCACGTCGATCGATTCGAGTCACACCCGAACCACATCGATCATCCCCATCCCGAAGCTCCCGCCCGGCCCCAGACATCGGCAACCCCAGTCTCTCCGAGGGGACTTGGCGAATCGGGCAACCCTGCTCGACCTCGCACCCGACCGCCGGCGAAACGTCCGAATGAAACCGCTATGTGACCACCTCTCCGACCCGGCGCGAAAACCATGCCCTAGCGGCGGATCTTCCCCGTACCGCCGCAATCCCGGCATTTATGCCAGGTCGACGGACGCCCCATGATCTGGGACCCCGGCTCGTTGAACCCACCCCGCCCCCGACACGTTCGGCACTCGTTGGGTCCGAGTTTCCGAAAGCGCTCGATCAGTCCCAGCACAACGGCGATGACGATGATTGTCGGCCACCAGTCCGGCGGCCCGGTGCCTGCCATACCACCATGCTCACCCACACAGCGGACCTGTGATATGAAAACCCCCGAAACCCCCGAATAAGACCGCCCATCCCCAACGCCGAAGCTCCGGGCTCTGCTTGCCGCATGGCCGCCGGGCGCGACGGAGTGGGTGCGGCCTCGAACAGGGCTCGGAGGTGTTCCGGGGGTCGGCCGCCCGGGGTCGGGGCCGCCGTCGATCACCGGGGGCGGAGCGCTCGTGATGGCCGATGCGGCGAAGCGTGCCTCGGCCGCTCGTACTTCGCTCGTACTTCGCTCGCGTACTCGGCGCCGTGCAACAGGGCGCGCACCTCGGCCCGTTGCAGTCCGGCGCCGGCACCCACCGACTCCGGGGCCGTGGGTCCCGGCGATGTTCCGCCCCTTCGCGTGATACGCCCGGAGCAGGTCCTCCGGGACGACATCCGCCAGTTCGCGCCTCGCCGCCGAGGGCACCGGTTCGGTGTGCGTCGAACGTGCTCACCGGCCGCGCCGGGTGCAGGTTCAACTCCGGCCCCTCGCAGGCCCCTTCGGCCCGGAGCCGTTCGGGCGCCCGGGCGACGGCTCAGATGAGGATGACCCGGCGTCCGCGCGTGTGACCGGCCTGGCTGTCGATGTGTGCCACTGCGGCATCGGCGAGCGGGTACGACTTCTCGACCGGGATGTGCAGCCTTCCCCGCGCGATGAGCTCGACCGCCTCGGCAAGCGCGTCCGGCACGCTCCCGGCCACGCCGGAGAAGCGCACGCCGGCCTCGGGCGCGTCGAGGTCGGCGATGGAGATCACCTTCTGCGGATCCCCGGTCAGCTCGACCAGTTCGCGGATCACGCCCGTGCCGGCCAGATCGAGCGCCGCGTCGACCCGGCCGAGCCGACGGACCCGCTCGACCCAGCCCTCGCCGTACGTCGTGGCGAGGGCGCCCAGGCCACGCAGATAATCCTGGTTCGCCGCCCCGCCCGTGCCGATCACCGTGATGCCTCGGTCGCGGGCGATCTGCAACACCGCCGAGCCGACTCCCCCGGACGCACCGCTGACCAACAGCGTCTCCCCCGGTTCCACACCGACCTCGCGGATGATGCGCAACGCGGTCTCCACCACCGACGGGTACCCGGCCGCCTCTTCGAACGTCAGCCCCTCCGGCATCCGGGCCCAGGCCGACAACACGGCGAACTCGGCGTAGGTGCTCGCCCCTTCGCCGAACACGCGGTCCCCGACCTCGACCCCTTCGACGCCCGCGCCGACCTCGTCCACCACCCCGGCGGCGTCCAGCCCGACCCCGGAGGGCAACTCGGTCGGATGGGCGCCCAGCACCTGACCTTCCCGGACCCGCCAGTCGACGGGATTCACTCCCGCCGCCCGCACGGCGATGCGCACCCGGCCGGGGCCCGCGTGCGGCTCCTCGGCGTCTATCAGTTGCAGGACATCAGGACCGCCGAACTCGGCGAAGCTCACTTTCTTCATGCGGCCGACCGTAACACTAACGGTTAGCTTTTCGAAACTGCTACGGCTTCATATCTGCTAGTGTCAACCCATGACCGTGCCCGCGCCGCCCGGCCGCCGTGAGCGAAAGAAGGCCGCGACCCGCCAGAAGATCGCCGACACCGCCCTGCGGCTTTTCCTGGAACGCGGGTACGACGCGGTGGGCATCCGCGAGGTGGCCGCCGAGGCCGACGTGGCCGTCACCACGCTCTTCGCCCACTTCGCCTCGAAAGAGGCCCTGGTGTTCGAGCAGGACGAGGACTTCGAACAACGCCTCGTAAAGGCGGTCACCGACCGGAAGCCGCACGAGCCGCTCATTCCGGCCTTGCGCCGCGAGATCCTGGCCCTGGTGCGACATTGCACGGCGGAGGGCACCGCCCCGATCTGGCACATGATCGTCACCTCCCCCGCGCTGCGGGAGTACGAGGAGTCGATGCGGCTGCGCCACGCGGAGTCGCTGGCAACCGCCATCGCCACCGATCCGGACCTGTCCCGGTCCGCAACGGCCTGCCGCACGATCGCCAGATTCGTGATCGACGCCTATTCACTGTCCCGCGAGGCGGCCACCCCGGAGGCAGCGGTGGACGAGACCTTCCGAATGGTCGAAGCAGCCTGGGAGGTCACCGGCCCGTCCCCGCGCACACCGGATGCGGATGCCCGCGGAGGCCGGGTCCAGACAGGCTGACAGCGGCGACAAGCGGAAATCGAGCCGCGCGACCGCTCAACGCACGAGCCCGAGCCCCACGACCACCGCCTTGCCGGACCCGGGACGCGGGATCACCGCCCACACTGCGGCCACTTCGTTCACCAACAACAATCCGCGACCACCACAGGTCCACGGATCGGGATCCGCGATCGTGGGCCACCCCGCTCCGGGGTCGGAGACGGCAAGCCAGTGGTGCCCGTCGCCGGTCCAGAAGGCGACTTCGATCGAGGGATCGCCGCCGGCCTGCCCATCCACCGCATGTCGCACGGCGTTGGTGACGAGCTCCGACGTCAACAACACCAGTTCGTCCCGAAGTTGCGGCCGGCAATCGAACGGCAGCGCCTCGGCCACGGCATACCGCGCCCGCCGGACGGATCGGGGATGCGCGGGGAAGATCCAGTGCGAAGGAATAGCGGGGATGGAAGGCATCGGTCGGTCGACAGAGCAGAGGGATCCGGACATGGGCAACTCCTCGGCAACGCTGGTCGGTAGGCACGAACGCGCCGCCGGTGGCTTGCCTCCCCGGGCGCGGACACACCTGCCCTGCGGCAGGCATGCTCACGCGGTGCACTTCCGGCGTCGCTTTGCGTAGGTTGCGCAGTACCGAGCGTAGAGCACGGCGGGGTAAATTTGCCACGTGATCACGGCTATTGCGCCAATGCTTGGCGCCCGCACGCCTTTCACCGGCAAACTGCCTCCGACAACGGGCGGAAGGAACCTTGTGGCCCCCAGGACGGTGCTCACCGAACGGCAAAAGCGCTTGGGGAGCGAACTGCGACGCATCCGAACGTCGGCAGACATGTCCGCCGAGTACGCGGCAGGACTGTTGGGCGTGGACCGGGGCAAGATCTCCAACATGGAGTCGGGCTCACGTTCGATCAGCGCCGACCGGTTGCGCACCCTGGCGTGCAACTGTGATTGCACCGACGATCGATACGTCGAAGCCCTCGTGCGTATGGCACAGCCCGACGTCAAGGGTTGGTGGGAGCGCTACCGAGGAACGCTGCCCCAAGGGCTCTTGGACATCGCCGAGTTGGAAGCCTCCGCCGTCGGAATGCGCGTGGCGAACACGGTGCACATTCCCGGGCTGCTCCAGACACCCGACCACGCGCTGGCGGTCTTCCGAGTTGCCGTTCCGCCGCTCCCGGAACACGAAGTCGCGCTCCGCCTCGCTCACCGTGCGGAGCGGCAGCAAGTCCTCGACCGAGACGACCCGCCCACCTATCGAGCCCTCGTACACGAAGCGGCACTTCGCATGCGGTTCGGCGGTGAGGCCATCGCCCGCGCCCAGTTGAACCACCTGATCGCCATGTCCGAGCAACCGAACATCACCCTGCTGGTCATCCCGTTCGAGGCCGGAGCGTTCCCCGGCGCGGGTCAGAGCGTCCTCTACGCCGAGGCTTCGGTGCCGCAGCTCGACACGGTGCAGGTCGACAGCTCACACGGCCCCGCATTCATGTGGGCCGAGAACCAACTGGCGAAGTACCGAGCACAACTGGACTGGCTCGAAAATCTTGCCCTCCCCACCGACCGGTCCCGGGATTTCATCCACAAGATCGCACAGCACGCATAGGAGACCACCGATGTCCACCATCACCTGGGAAGAGCCCTTCTGCGCCGAAGGCAACTCGTGCTTCCGCCTCGGCACCGATGCGGACGGCAACGGCTACATCGCGGTCGCCGGCCACGAGGACGAATACGTCACCGACACCCTGGACGCCCTCCGCACCCTCATCCGCGACATCAAAGCCGGCAAGGCCGACCACCTGCTGTAGCCACCACGCGATCGATGCCTCGTGGCCGGCCGGAGAAGAGCCCTTCTGCGCCGAAGGCAACTCCCGGCGGGTGAATTCCTTCGCTCTCTGCACGACCTCGGCCCGGTTCATGACGGGCGACGCGGCAGCGTGGAATATCGCGTCTGCGAAGGGCGTCGAAGCCGGACACTCACGCGGTCTTCCTGGCCCACAGGTGGCAGGTGAGCCTCAGTTGAATGCGTCGACATACACGGAAGGTTCCGGAAGCGAGGGTCTGCACCATGGCCGTCGTGTTCCATACCTGCGTATCGGTAGCGGCGGTCGTAGGTCCCGACTCCGGGCGCCAGCCGTGACGTTCCGCAAATCGACGAACCTTGTTGTCGGTCCCGTCCACGGCCACCGGGACCGTGAGGAAGGCGACCGGGGCGGCGTCCCGTGGTTGTCCGGCAGGGTGGCTACACCGACGCCGGCGCGGCGGGCAACGGCGCTCGTGGGGGCGTCGACGCACAGGACCGCGAACGTCTCGAGCGCGGCGCCGACGATGCGTCCTCGATTGCGCCGAGCATCGCACGCAGGTCCGCCGGATCCGTGCCGCCGAGGGCGTCGGCGACGTCCCCGGAAGGATTGCCAGACGGGTGATCAGGCTGAAACAACCACCGCAATCCGACCTCTCCGCCGGCCACACGCGCGACGCGGCAAAGGCCGCGTCGCACGTGTCGACACGGCGCGCCTCTGGAAGCGCGAGGCGGGCCGTGGCCGGACTCGGGCTCAGAAGACGAAGACGCCTCGGGCGATCTTGCCCGCCTCGGCGTCCTCGACCGCGTGCTGGAAGTCGTCCAAGGCGTAGGTCTGGGTGACCAGTTCGTCGAGCTTGAGAGCGCCCGTTTGGTACAGGTCGGCGTAGCGCGCGATGTCGTACTGCGGGCGCGACGAGCCGTATCGGCAGCCCATGATCGACTTGTCCAGGAACAGCGAGGACACGTGGAAGGCCGCCTCGGCGTCCGACGGCGCGACGCCCAGGATGATCGCCTGGCCGGCCCGCCCGAGCATGTCGATCGCGTTGCGGATCACCTTGACGTGCCCGACGCACTCGAACGCGTGGTCCACGCCGCCCGGCACCAGGGCCTGGACCGCCTTGACCGAGTCCTCGACCGCGCGCGCGTCGACGAAGTCGGTCGCGCCGAACTCGCGCGCCACCGCCTCCTTGGCCGGGTTCGCGTCCACGGCCACGATCCGCACCGCGCCCGCGAGCTTCGCGCCCTGGATCACGTTGAGGCCGATGCCGCCGGTGCCGATCACCGCGACGGTGTCGCCGGGCTGTACCTTCGCCCGGTTCAGCACCGCACCCACGCCGGTCAGCACACCGCAGCCGATCAGCGCGGCGGACGCGAGCGGGATGTCCTTGGGGATCTTGACCGCCTGGACACCCTTGACCACGATCTTCTCCGCGAAGACCGACAGGCCCGCGAAGTTGTAGACCGGCTTGCCGCCGCGGGTGAACGGCTGGTTGAGCTGGCCGAAGCTCTTGGCGCACATGGTCGGCCGGCCGCGGTCACACTCGCGGCACGCGCCACACGAGGCCAGCGTGGACAGCGCCACGTGGTCGCCGGGCTTGACGTGCGTCACCAGCTCGCCGACGGCCTCCACGACGCCCGCGCCCTCGTGCCCGAGCACGACCGGAGGCGGGAAGGGGATGGTGCCGTTGATCACCGAGATGTCGCTGTGGCACAGGCCGGCCGCGCCGATCTTCACCAGGACCTCGTTGGCCCCGGGTGCACGCACCTCGAGGTCGTCTACGACCGAGGCTTCCTTGCCATCGAAAAGAACGCCCTTCACCGGTTCCTCCTCCATCGGAAATGGGCTGACGAGCCGGGGCGCTCGACGGCTTACCGGCCGGACCGGCTCCGGAGCTCAAGCGCGCACGCGTACCCGCGCGGCACTCTAGCCCGGAACTGATGAGCAGTCAGCCGGTTGTGACAGTCCTCTCGTCACACCACGAAACGACCTCTGAGCAGCCCGTCGATCACACACGTGTCGCATCCACGTACGGTTCACCGGCCGTGCCACAGCGCCCACTTCACCCCCCGCGCGGCACCCCGGCGACGTCCAGAATCCGGTGCATCACCTCGACCGGCAGCGCCGGATTGCGCGCCGCGTACGGCCCGAGTTCGGCGTCGTCCAAGAGCGCGACCAGCCGATCCACCGGCACCGCCGGATGCCGCGCGAGCGTGGTCCGCACACACCGCTCCGGATCGGCGAGCAGCCCGACCACCACCGCGGCCGGCGCCTGCGGGTCGAGCACGACCAACTCGCGCATGGCCGGATCCGGGTCATCCGCGAACCGGGCGAGCCCATGCGTGGGAAACCCGGGCCGATAGGTCAGCCGCCACCGATTGCGACCCCGGAACTCCCGGTACGCGCGCAACAGATCCCCGCTCGGCACACCGGCCTGATGACGGCACGTCAGAACCCGTACGCCCAGGTCCGAATCGCCCAGCAGCACATCCCGCAGCCGATCCGCCAACCCGGGAGCACACGCCGCGTACCGCCGCAGAACCGGGTGCGCGGACCGCGCGTGGCCGGCGACCGGGAGGGACTCGGCCCGGTACGGATGCCAGGCGACCTCATCGAGATCGGTCAACTCCGGCACCCGATAGTCGATCGCGGCCCGCTCCTCCTCCGTCAGCTCCGGCCGGAGCGAGACCGCGTCCCGGACGTCCGGGTCCTCGTCCCGAGCCAGCACGGCCACCAGGTCCGGCGGCAGGTGCGGGTTCCCGGCCAGTGCGCTGCGGTAGTGATCGGGGCAATTCTCCCCACGAACCACCCGCTCCATCGTCCCCCGTTCCACGAGCCGACCGGAGAAGACCCAACTGTGGCCCCAGTTCTCGGGATTCCAATCGATCTCGGTGTGGACATACACGTCGTCCTCGGCAGCCTTCCGCGCCTCCGCACGCACGTCCGGATCCGGGTCGGCCAGGAGCGCGGCCCGATCCTCGGCCGACAGCCCACCCACGAACCGCGCCGCGAACCGGCGCAGCCCCGGCTGGGGATGCCGGGCGAGGCCCAGCCGCAACCGATGCGGCATGCTCCGGCAACGACCCATCTCGTCCAACAGCGTCATTTCGTCGTACGGTTGATCCTGGCGCGCCGCATTCGCCCATTGCCGCGCGGCGAAGAACGCCTCATAGGCGGCGTCCGGCAGCGGCTTCGGCTCGCCGTCGGGATGTGCCCGGAATCCGAAGAGATTGGCGAGCACGACCCTGCGCCGATCGTGCACCAGCCGCCCTCGCTGCTCGGCATCGACATACGGATTCGCGGCAACGGCGGCCCGCATCACCTGATCCGGGTGCGCGAGCAGCACCTCCACCACATCCCGAGACAGCCCCGGCGCGTCCCGAAAGCCCCGCCGCAGCTCCTCGTGCCCGGCAGCCGAAAGAACCCGAAGCAGCACCGCACCCGGCACCGCCGGATTCGCGACCACACCTTCCGCCAGAGATCGCGTCCCAGCCACTCAGGCTGCTCGCGGCGTGAAAACGACCGCCGAAGTCTCCCCGTCCAAGGCGATGTTCAGCGACGCGTCGAGTGCCTTCGCGAGGCGGGCCAGCAGCGGAAGGGTGGGTACGGTGCCGCCCAGTTCGAGCTTGGAGATCTGCGGTTGGGTCATGCTCGCTCGCTTGGCCAACTCGGTCTGCGAGATACCCAATGCCGTGCGCCGGTCGTACACCGCCTGCCCAAGCTCGAATGCCATGCGAATCTCCATACGCATGGCCGCGACCTCGGGCGACTCGGCCTCGCCGGCCACGAGCTTGCGATCACGAGCGAGCTTCCATCGGGCGTGACTCATGAGAATTCTCCTTTCGTGATGTCCCGAGTGAACTCCTGGTGTGCACGCTCGTGCTCGGCCTCGCAGGTCTTCCGCGCGGACCTTGCTCGATCGACCTCACCGTCTTCACGCATTCGCGTCTTGCGGAATACGGTCAACAGGACGATGCGTCGGCCGGGCGCAAGCCAATACGTCAGACGTATGGCGTTGCCGTCGTGGCCCAGGATGAAACGCAACTCGCGGAGTCCGTCGCCAAGGTGGCGGGCGAAGGGCTCCCCGAGGGTCGTGGGGGCCGCCGACAAGCGTTCGGCGGCGTGCTCGGCTTGGAGGTAGTCGCGGTCGGACAGGGTGCACAGCCAACGCCGCACCTCCGGCTCGATCTCGATCACCCAGGGCTCGTCCATATACTCAAGTGTATATCGAGGGCATCACCCAGGCGCCGAGGCTGCCAGGGAGACGAATCGTGATCAGGACGGCCAAATCATTGGGCCCAAGGTGTTGACGCCTCGTCCGACACTGATCACCCTGAGTGTGGCGGTCGTTCGCGAGGGGACGACGAGGCACGCGGGCAGTGGCCCGGGGTTCCTCGACGAAGTGGGACCGCCGTCGTTCCGGGCCTCGTCGCGGTGCCCGGAGCGCACGCGGGCCCCGGGACAGGGCGATCCTGTCCGGGGCCCGCGTGTCGTGCGGTCTACGCGTGTTCCCGGGCCGCGCCCGACCCGCGTGCCGACGCGAACTACTTGATCGCCACCGGGTTCACCGGCGTGCCGACGCCGCCCACGAAGGGCTCCGGCGAGGCTTCCAGGAAGAACTCGTACACGCCGTCCGCCGCGCAGTCCTCGGACAGCTCCTCCAGGTTCCAGTTCTGCCCCTGGAGCATGCCCATCTCCACCAGGTGCAGCGCGTGCACCGCCATGAAGCAGTCCTCGATCTCCGGCGGGAAGACCTCGAACGTCACGGTGTCGTTGGCCACCGCCGCGACATCGCGTGCGTGGAACCACTCGGGCGTGCGCACCGACAGGCCCGGGCCGTAGAAGTACATGTCCTTCTCGCCCGCGAAGTACTGCCGGATCTGCCCGGTTCGCACCAACACGATGTCGCCCGCGCGGACCTTCACGTTGCCGAACTCCTCGGCCGCCTCCAGGTCGGCGGGCGTGACCGCGTACTCCGGCGGCAGGATGTCCACGCCCTTGGCCCGCGCCACGTCCAGCAGCACCCCGCGCGAGACCAGCGTCTTCACGTTGTGGATGCCCAGCTTGCGCGCGCCGTCCTCGGCGGTCACCGTCTCCTTGGCCGAGTGGCCGTTGTACAGCCGGTCGTCGTAGGTCGCGTGGGTCAGCCCGTCCCAGTGCGTGCCCGCCTGGATGCCCATCACCACCGAGTCGTCGCTGGTGGCCACCGTGCCGGGGCCGAAGACCTCGTGGTTGACCAGGAACGTGGTGCGCTTGGGGTTGTCCCGGCCCGGGATCATCCCGTTCTGGATGCCGTCCTCGCGCAGTTCCACGGCCAGCGAGAAGCGCTTGCCGGTGCGTACGCAGCCCGCCGCGGCCTTGACCACGTCGGCCGTGATCAGGTTGACCGTCCCGATCTCGTCCTCCTGGCCCCACCGGCCCCAGTTGTTCACGCGTGCGGCCAGTTCATGGAACTCGGGGGGCAGCGACATAGGGGGGCCTCCTCCAGGCGGTGGTGACACGTGCCGATGAGCACGAATACCGACAGGCGCACTCTCGGAAGCCGAGGACCACGCTGTCAAGTGGGTGTGCGTGCTGTGTGCTGCGGCACTCTACCCAGGAAAACTAACGGATCGTCAGATAATGTCGAGAGGGCGTTCTCACAGACCGCGCACCTTGCGTCCGCAGGGCTGTGAAGCCTGCGTACGCCCGCACGAAGCGCGACACACCACGTCGAGCGCGGAGCGCGGAGTGCGCCACGACCGACCCGACCTGGGCCTCGGCCCTCGATTTCCGGGGCCTACCGACGAGGCCACCGACAAGGAGCGGACAACACATGGGTGACTTCCTCACGGGCAAGGTAATCGCGGTCACCGGCGCGGGCCGGGGTATCGGCCGCGCCGTCGCCCTCGCCGCCGCCGCGCACGGCGCCAAGGTGGTCGTCAACGACTACGGCGTCGCGATGGACGGCAGCGAGCCGACCAGCGAGGTCGCCGACGCCGTGGTGAAGGAGATCGAGGCGCTCGGCGGCGAGGCCGTCGCGGTCGCCGACTCCGTGGCCACGATGGAGGGCGGCGCCCGCATCGTGAACGCCGGCGTCGAGAAGTGGGGCCGGATCGACGGTGTCGTCACCGTCGCGGGCAACCTGCGCGAGCGCATGTTGTTCAACATGACCGAGGACGAGTGGGACAGCGTCATCGCGACCCACCTCAAGGGCACCTTCACCGTCGTGCAGGCCGCGTCCAAGGTGATGAAGACCCAGGGCTTCGGCTCGATCGTCGGCTTCACCTCCGGCGTGTACGCGCTCGGCTCGGTCGCCCAGGCGAACTACGCCGCGGCCAAGGGCGGCATCGTCTCGTTCGTGCGCTCCGCCGCGCTGGGCCTGAACAAGTACGGCGTCAACGCCAACTGCGTCGCGCCGGTGGCCCGGACCCGGATGTCCGAAGGCGTCCCGCAGACGCTCAAGGAGATCGGCGACCCCGAGGACGTCGCCGAGCTGGTGGTCTTCCTGCTCTCCGACCACGCCAAGAACATCACCGGGCAGGTCTACACGACGGCCGGCCCCAAGATCGCACTGTGGGACCAGCCGCACGAGATCAAGACGATGTACGCGGCCGACCGCTGGACGGCCGAGGAGATCGCCGAGAAGCTGCCGACCCAGATCGGCCAGGACCCGATGCCGGTGCTCGCCCAGCTCAAGGAGTACGCGGCCGCCGCGGCGAAGAAGAAGGCCGCCGAGGCCGCTGCCGCCGCCGGCAACTGACGTAGCCCTCGGTGCACGCACCACGCGCGCGGGACGGGCGGTCGCCGATCCCGCGCGCGTGGCCGCCGACCCTCGCAAGGACGCGCTCGCGGGACGAGCTCGGAAGACGAGATTGGACACGCTGTGGATTTCCGGTACAGCGCCGAGGACGAGGAGTTCCGGGCCGAGGTCCGCGAATGGCTCCGGGAGAACCTCTCCGGTGAGTTCGCCGCGGCCGTCGGTACCGGCGGTCCCGGCAGCGAGCACGAGCACTTCGAGATCCGTCGGGCCTGGGAACTGCGGCTGGGCGAGGGCGGCTGGATCGGCCTGGACTGGCCCAAGCGGTACGGGGGCCGCGAGGCGTCCCTGATGCAGCAGGTGATCTTCGGCGAGGAGTACGCCCGCGCCCAGGCCCCCGGCCGGGTCAACCACATGGGCGAGAACCTGCTCGGCCCGACCGTGCTCGCGTTCGGCACCGACGAGCAGAAGGCCCGCTTCCTGCCCGCCATCGCGCGCGGCGAGGAACTGTGGTGCCAGGGCTACTCCGAGCCGGGCGCCGGTTCCGACCTGGCCAACCTGCGCACCACCGCGACGGTGGACCCGCAGACCGGCGACTGGCTGATCAGCGGCCAGAAGGTGTGGACCTCGCTCGCACACGAGGCGAACTGGTGCTTCGTGCTGGCCCGCACCGACCCCGCGTCGCAGCGACACAAGGGCATCACCTTCCTGCTCGCGCCGATGGACCAGCCCGGCATCGAGGTCCGTCCGATCGTCCAGCTCACCGGCACCAGCGAGTTCAACGAGGTGTTCTTCGACAACGCCCGGGCCGGCGCCGAGCACGTGGTCGGCGAGATCGGCGCGGGCTGGGGTGTGGCGATGGGCCTGCTCGCGTTCGAGCGCGGGGTGTCCACGCTGGCCCAGCAGATCGGCTTCGAGATCGAGTTGGACCGGGTGGTCGCCGAGGCCAAGGCCAACGGCGCGATCGAGGACCCGGCCCTGCGCGATCGACTGCTGCAGAGCTGGATCGACCTGAAGGTGCTGCGCTGCAACGCGCTGCGCACGCTCGGCTCGCCCGACCCCGGCGCCGCGTCGGTGGCCAAGCTGGTGTGGGCGGGTTGGCATCAGCGCCTGGGCACGCTCGCGATGGACGTGGCCGGCGCCGAGGCCACGCTGGCCGCCGAGGCCCCGTACGAACTGTCCGCCGCACAGCGCCTGTTCCTGTTCACCAAGTCGGACACCATCTACGGCGGGTCGAACGAGGTACAGCGCAACATCATCGCCGAGCGTGTTCTCGGCATGCCCCGTGAACCGCGAGGAGACGCCAAGTGAGCCCCACCCCCGCCCCCACCTACGTCGAGGGCCACGGCCTGCTGGCCGGCAAGACCGTGCTGATCACCGCCGCGGCGGGCACCGGGATCGGCTTCGCGGCGGCCAAGCGCGCCGCCGAGGAGGGCGCCGTGATCGCGATCAGCGACAAGCACGAGCGCCGACTGGGCGAGGCCGCCGACGAACTCGCCAAGCTGATCGGGTCGCGGCCACTGGCCGTCCCGTGCGACGTCACCGTCGAGGAGGACGTGCAGAACCTGATCGACACGGCCGCGCGCGAACTCGGCGGCATCGACGTGCTGATCAACAACGCCGGGCTCGGCGGCGAGGCCGACCTGGTCGACATGACCGACGCGCAGTGGGACCTGGTCATGAACGTGACCCTGAACGGCACCTTCCGCTGCACCCGGGCGGCGCTGCGGCACATGCAGCCGCGCGGCAAGGGCGTGATCGTCAACAACGCCTCGGTGCTGGGCTGGCGGGCGCAGAAGGGCCAGGCGCACTACGCGGCGGCCAAGGCCGGCGTGATGGCGCTGACCCGCTGCTCCGCCGTGGAGGCGGCCGAGTTCGGCGTGCGGGTCAACGCGGTCGCGCCGAGCATCGCGATGCACGCGTTCCTGGCCAAGGCGTCCTCCGAGGAACTGCTCGACGAGCTGTCCTCGCGCGAGGCGTTCGGGCGCGCGGCCGAGCCGTGGGAGGTCGCCAACGTGATGGTCTTCCTCGCGTCGGACTACTCCTCGTACATGACCGGCGAGGTCGTTTCGGTCAGTTCGCAACGCGCCTGACCGCGACACCGCCTCGTCAAAAGCGGCGCCTGGGCCCGGGTATCAGTCCTCGCAGGGACCGACCCGGGCTTTCGCGCGCGCCGGCCCGATCCGGCCCACGACTGCCGCTCGCGAGGAAATCGAGGATGTCCGGCAGCAGTTCGCCGACCCGGTACGGCGGGCCCTCGGTGTCCTCACCGACCGGATCCGGCGGGTGGGGAGGGTCCGGATCGTTGTGCGCGAACGCCGACCACTCGACGTCGTGCAGTTCGGACGCCGACCATTCGGCGTCGCACCACGGGTGTTCCCGGCCACATTGCGGACAAGCATTTCCGCTCATGTCCACCCACGATAGGTGGTCGATCGCGGACGCGCCGTAACTTTTCCGGACTTGTCCCAAACCGATCCGTCGGCCGCGCCCAGGCCACGCCCGGCGCACACGCCGGGGCGAGCGTGGGCGAGACGGGGCCCACACCATCTATTGCCGACCGCCACTCGAAATGAACCCAGGCCGGTGTTACTTTGATCTGACTATCCGTCAGGTTCTGTGCCGGCTGCCTCACCTGCACGTACACAGGTGAGGCTGCCGGCATGGGCGCGCCCCGAAAGGCGACCCGTGGACTTCGACTTCTCCCCCGACCAGACCGCGTTCAGCGAGACGGTCGAGCGGTTTCTCGACGCCAATCCCGACTCCGAAGTGTTCGATGTCACCCGGGAGAACATGGCCCAGGTCGTCGACACCCCCGCACGCCGCGCATACATGCGCAAGATGGCCGACCAAGGCTGGCTCGGCATCACCTGGCCCGAGGAATGGGGCGGCCAGGACGGCGACGGGGTCTACGAATACCTGCTCAACGAAGCCCTGGCCGGCCGCGGTGGACCGCAGATCGGCAAGGGCGTCGGCATCATCGGCAAGACCCTGCTCGCGCACGGCAGCGACAAGCTCAAGGCCGAGTTCCTGCCCAAGATCCTGAACAACGAGGTCGAGTTCGCGGTCGGCTACAGCGAGCCGGAAGCCGGCTCCGACGCCGCCTCGATGAAGCTGCGCGCGGTCCGCGACGGCGAGGGCTGGCGACTCAACGGCCAGAAGACCTGGACCACGTCGGCGCACTTCGCCGAGTGGTACTGGGTCGGCGCGCGCACCGACCCCGACGCGCCCAAGCACCACGGCATCACGCTGTTCCTGGTGCCGATGGACCACCCGGGCATCACCGTCCGGGGCATCTGGACGATGGGCGACGAGCGCACCAACGACGTCTTCTTCGACGACGTGTGGGTCTCCGACGAATACGTGGTCGGCGAGCTGAACAAGGGCTTCCAGTACATCTCCCAGGCACTGGACCTGGAACGCTTCACGATGTTCTCGTTCGCCCCGATCCAGCAGCGCCTGAACGTGCTCACCGAGTACGTCAAGGAGGCCACCCGCGACGACGAGCCGCTGCGCGAGGACCCGATCGTGCGCAAGCAGCTTGCCACGCTGGTCACCGAGGCCGCCGTCGCCCGCCTGCTCGGACTGCGCGTGGTGGCCGCCGCCGCAGGTGGCGGGAAACCGCCCACGGTCGAGGCGTCCGGCTACAAGCTGTACGCCACCGAGCTGTCCAAGCGGCTCGCGAACGCGTCGATGGACATCGCCTCGCCGGGCACCCAGTTGCGGGTGGGCACCGAGGACGCACCGATGACCGGTCGCGCCGACTCGACCTACCGCTACACCGTGCTCGACACCATCGGCGGCGGCACCTCCGAGGTGCAGAAGAACATCATCGCCCGCCGCGGTCTCGGCCTTCCCAAGAACTTCTGACGGGGCCGCGGTCATGTCCGGAGAGTTCCTGGAAGGCGTCACGGTGTTGGACCTCGCGAGCGTGGGCCCCGCCGCCCGCGCCTCGCGCTGGTTGGCGGACTACGGGGCCGAGGTGATCAAGGTCGGCCCGGTCCCGGCCAAGAGCGGCGTGCAGATCGCGCCGCCCTACTACTCGTACAGCGCGCATCGGCGGATGAAGCGCGTGCTGGTCGACATGAAGGCGCCCGAGGGCCGCGAGGCGTTCCTGACCCTGGTCGAGGGCGCCGACGTGGTGATCGAGAGCTTCCGTCCGGGTGTGGTGGACCGGCTGGGCATCGGTCCGGAGGCGGTCGCGGCGCGCAATCCACGCATCGTCTACTGCTCGACGTCCGGCTTCGGCCAGGACGGCCCGCACGCCCAGCAGGCCGGACACGACCTGAACTACCTGGGCGTGGGCGGCTTCCTGCACATGTCGGGCCCCGGCACCGACGGCGGCCCGCCGATCCCGGGCGCGACCGTGGCGGACAGCGCGGGCGGCGGCATGCACGCGGTGATCGCGATCATGGGCGCGCTCTTCCGTCGGCAGCGCACCGGCGAGGGCGCCCGGCTGGACGTCTCGGTGGCCGACGGCATGCTCGCGCTGATGGCGCTGGGCGTGGACGAATACCTGGCCACCGGTGTCGAACCGGAGCCCCGGCACGGCATCCTGACCGGCCGTTACGCGTGCTACGACACCTATCGCGCCCGCGATGGCAAGTGGCTGGCGGTGGCCGCGATCGAGGGCCGCTTCTGGGCGAACCTGTGCCGGCTGACCGGGCTGGACAAGTGGGCCCCGCGTCAGCTCGACGACGACGCCCAGGACGCGATCCGGGCCGATCTGGCGGCGGCCTTCGCCACCCGGGACCGGGACGACTGGGTGGCCGAGCTGGCCCCCGCCGACACCTGCGTGTCGGCGGTGTTGTCCGTACCGGAGCTGCTGGAGGACCCGCAGTTCCTGGCCCGCGGCGCGTTCACCACCGCCGAGCACCCGGTCCAGGGCGAGTTCCGCCAGGTGGGCCCGGTCCTGGCCGGCCAGCAGGCGCCCGCGGACCCGTACCCGGTCCGGGAATCCGGGATCACCGACACCGACGAGCTGCTCGCCGCGGCCGGGCTGGGCCCGCACCGCATCGCCGAGCTTCGCGCTTCAGGAGTGGTCGCATGACGGCACAAGACACCACGCTGCCCGAGGACGTGGCGGCGCTGATCGGCAAGGTCCAGTACGAGAAGCGGGGTGACTTCCCCGCCGAACGCGGCTACATCTGGACCTCGTGCGCGTCGGTGCAGAACGGCAACCCGCTGTTCTGGGACGCGGCCGTCGCCGAGGAACTCACCGGCGGTGCGATCGCCCCGCTGAGCCTGCTGTCCGCCTGGGCCCGCCCGCACTACTGGGCGCCCGGCGCGGAGGGCGAGCAACTCTCCCTCCAGGTGCACTTCGACCTCAAGATCCGCTTCGAACTGCCCGAGGCGATCATGACCGACAACACCAACGTGTTCTACGAACCGGTGCGCCTGGGCGACATCGTGACGTCGCGTCAGGTGCTGAAGTCGGTGAGCCCGGAAAAGCGCACCAAGCTCGGGATCGGCCGCTTCTGGGTGATCGACGTCGAGTACCACAACCAGGACGGCGCCCTGTTGGGCACCGAGTCCTACACGGGCTACGGCTACCGGCGGGAGGCCACCGGATGAGCGACCTGACCCTCGATCAGTTGGCCAAGGGCGACGCGCTGCCCACGTTCGGCGTGGACGTGACCGCGACCACGGTCATCCTGGGTGCGCTGGCCAGCCGCGACTGGCGGCCGATGCACCACGACTACAAGTTCGCGGTCGAGCGCCAGGGCGTGCAGGACATCTTCCTGAACACCCCGAACCAGGCCGCCTGGTTCGAGCGCTACCTCAACGACTGGACCGGCCCCAAGGGTCGGATCGGCCGGATGGTGTTCCGGATGACCAAGCCGGTCTTCCCGGGCGACCACATGCTGCTCACCGGCACGGTGGACGACGTCTCGGTGGACGAGGCCGGTTGCGGCTGGGTCCGCGCCGAGATCTCGCTGACCGTGGACGGCGCGGCCCGCACCACGGCCACCGCGCGAATCGCGTTGCCCACCACCCCCGACGACAACCCGTGGGACCGGCGCGGCGAGCGCTGGAAGCCCTAGAGGAGACGCGCGATGGACCTCGATTTCACCCAGGAACAGGACATCCTCCGGGAGACCGTGCGCGGCCTGACGGCCCGGCACGCCGACCTCTCCGTCGTTCGCGAGCTGGAGAACGACCCGGTCGGGTACCCCAAGGACTTCTGGAAGAAGCTCGGCGAGTCCGGTCTGACCGGCCTGACGCTGCCCGAGAAGTGGGGCGGGTCGGAGATGACCACGCTCGACGCGGCCGTGGTCTACGAGGAGTTCGGCCGTTCGCTCGCGCCGACTCCGCACTTCGTCAGCTCGGTGCTGGTCGGCGGCGTACTCGCCGCGGCCGCATCCGACGACCAGCGGCAGCAGTACCTGCCCGGCATCGCCGCCGGCACCACCATCGCGAGCGTGGCGTGGCTGGAGCCGGACCGAGGCTACAGCGGCAAGGGCGTCGCGCTGGCGGCCCGCGCGGACGGTGACGGATACCTGCTGTCCGGCACCAAGCGGCACGTCGCGTACGCGGCGGCGGCCGACGTGCTGCTCGTGCTCGCCCGGACCGGCACCGCGGGCACCCCGGGCGATCCGGCCCAGGGCGTCTCGCTGTTCCTGGTCGACCCGAAGGCGGCCGGGGTCACCCTGACCCAGCAGACCACGATCGCCTCGGACACCCAGTACCGGGTCGACCTGGCGGACGTGCGCGGCGAATTGGTCGGCACGGCCGGTGCCGGCTGGCCGGTCTGGTCGGACGTGCTGCACGACGGCCTGATCCTGCTCGCGGCCCAGGCCGTGGGCGGCGCCAAGCGCGCCCTAGAGATCACCGTCGAATACGCCAAGCACCGCAAGCAGTTCGACAAGCCGCTCGGCGCGTTCCAGGCGATCGCACACAACCTGGCCGACGCCTCGACCGCCGTGGACGGCGCCGAGACGCTGGTCTGGGAGGCCGCCTGGTCCCGGGACAAGGGCCGCGACACCGCGCGCCTGGCCCCGATGGCCAAGCTCTTCGCGGCGCGCACCTACCGCGAGGTCACCGACCTGGCGGTGCACGTGCACGGCGGCATGGGCTTCACCCTGGAGTGCGACGTACAGCTCTACTTCCGCCGGGCCAAGTCGCTCCAGCTCAACTGGTGGGACGACCGCTACCTGGAGGACCTGATCGCCGCGGACGTGCTCGACAAGGGCTGACGCCCCCGATCCCCGGACGAGGGCGACTCCCGCACTGCGGGGGTCGCCCTCGTCCGTGCGGCGGGACACTGGCGGCGGTCCACGGGCAGCCCGCTCGGGAGCGGGCGCGGGCGGAACCCCGGCGCGGCACGCCGGCCGGGTACATGTGGTGTACCAGCCGGGAGTGGTCACCTCCGTCCGGCTCGGCGACCATGCATCGGTGACCGTGCCTCCCGGATTCGGGTGCCCGACCGCACCACGGCCCACCGCCGCCCGACCGCCGGCGCCGAGGGGCCGACGATCTCCGCGACCCCGCCGGGCCCGCCGCCGTCGTCCATCGCCGACCCGCCGGTTTCCACCGTCAGGCCCGGCACTCGCGCCTGCTCGGCCGCCCTGTCCACCGCCGCGCGAATGGCGTCGGCGACGTCGGCGGTCTCCAGGCTCCACCTCGTAGGTGACGGTCGCGTATGCGGCCGAACCTTCCTTGCTGATCGCCTTCGACTCGAACGGGTCTGCGACAGCGGCCACTTGCGGTCCGTCACGCAGCGACCCACCGCGTTGTCGACGGCCTTGCGCAGGTCGCCGGTGGCCACCTTTTGCCCGCCTGGGGCGACGAATACGACCCGGGGGGGGTGGCGCCGTCCGCGGCCGTTCCGGGAAATCGCTCCTCCATGAGATCGAACGCCTTCTGCGACTCGGTCCCCGGGCATCGAGAACCCCTCGTCCGAGCCCCGACGCCTGCGCGGCACCCACCGCGAGCGCGGCCGGCACCCCCGGCCAGACCAGCAGGACCCGGCCGCGCCGACCGCCTTCGCCCGAGACACCGAGCTGGACGGACCACCTTCCGTGAGACAGCGTGGTGGCTTCGTTGGTCCCGGACGGAGGCAGCGGTGAAATCCCTCGAAATGTCGCGCGATGTACGTCTGACCGCCCACAACGCCGTCTCCACGGCCCTGGCCCGGTGCGCTGACCACACCCTGGGCAGCCTTGTGGAGTCGGCCCAGCCGCTCGGTTGCGGTATCGGCGGCAAGTCGGCGCTGCTGGAGATCGACGGAACCCCGGTCTTCGTGAAGCGGGTGCCCCTCACCGATCCGGAGCGGGAACCGGACGGCGTGCGGTCCACGGCGAACGTGTTCGGATTGCCGGTCTTTTGTCAGTACGGCATCGGCGGCCCGGGCTTCGGCGTCTGGCGGGAACTCGCCACGCACACCATGACGACAAACTGGGCGCTCGCGGGCGAATACGAGGGCTTTCCGCTGCTGTACCACTGGCGGGTACTGCCGGACTCGACCCCGCTGCCCGAGGAACTGGCGGACGTCGAAGGGGCGGTCGCCTATTGGGGCGGTGGGTCGCAGGTGCGCCACCGCATCGAGGCCCTCCGAGACTCGTCGGCGAGCGTCGCACTGTTCCTGGAGTACATCCCCCGGAACCTGCACCAGTGGCTGGGCCGGCAACTGGACATCGGCGGCGGGACCGCCGACCGGGCCTGCACGATGGTGGAGCGGGAACTGAAGGCCGGAACCTCGTTCATGAACAGCCGCGGCCTCCTGCACTTCGACGCCCACTTCGAGAACATCCTGACCGACGGCCGGCGCCTGTTCTTCACGGACTACGGCCTTGCGCTCTCCTCTCGGTTCGAACTGTCGGGCGACGAGGTCGACTTCTTCGACCGGCATCAGACCTACGACCGCTGTTACACCACCTCATACCTGGTGAACTGGCTGGTCACCGCCCTGTACGGACACGACCGAGACAAGCGCGAGGCCCAGGTGCGCGCATACGCCGAAGGCGAACGCCCCACGGGGGCCCCGAAGGTGGCCACGGCAATCCTCACCCGCGATGCGCCGCTCACCGTTCTGATGGCGGACTTCTTCCGCAAACTCGGAAACGAGAGCAGGGAAACCCCGTACCCGGCCGAGGAGATCGACCACATCGGCCACCCCGAGAACGAGATCGCTCCCGCAACCATCAGACGACGGGCGAACGAGCCGGCCGAGTAAGCGCCTCGCCGAGAACCGGATAGCCCGCACGGACCTGCTCTCTCGCTGCGTTCGCCGCGTGCACGGCGCCGACGCACCCGACCTCCCACAGCCGCCAAGACCGAAGCGCCCCCACGGCAACCCACACCCGTGCCTCCGGAGCCCAGAGGACTTTCGGCCCACTCCGGAGAGAACTGCGTCACGCCACTCGCGTCACCGAGCGCACGAAGTCGGTCCACTGTCGTCGGCCGAAGGAAATCACCGGGCTTTCGGCCAACTTGGAGTCCCTGGCCGCGACATCAGCCGCCAGCGGGCAAACTTCAAGACACGAACCGTCGCTCTGGCTGTACGAGGACTTGCGCCACTCAGACAACCGGTGTTCTCGATCATGTTCCCTCCGGTGTATTCATCGATGCCTTCAGATGAATCCTCGACGTTCGGAGGTGCATGACTCAAGCGCTGGACGAGGCGACGCATACACCGAATCCACTCGTTCAAAGGTCACGCGCGTTGATCCGAAACGTCACCTTCGGCAACTGCCTTGGGCTGCACCGACTCAACCGAGGTCGTGCAATTGCGTGAAGCGGGAAGCCCCTCCCGAAGGAGGGACCTCGCCGCACTCCGGAACTACTTCATCGCGCTGAGGAAGAACTCCCAGGAGCTGTGCTCGAAGGCCAACTCGGGACTTTCAGCAAGCTTCGAGTCACGCGCGAAGGCCGCGGCTGCATCGGCGGCAGCCTCGACGCAAGCATGATCCTGAGTGCTTCGCGATGACTTTCGCCAAGACAAGGTCTGCGACCGTATTTTCAACGTTTTGACCACCATGATTTATAATCCTCGATCATTTCGATTGAGTTTTGCTCGTCAAGGCCCGCATGCAGCAATCGTCGGATGAGGCCACGTGCTCGGTTCACATACGCTGCCTCTTCGGTAGCGACCGCCGAGGCTACGGAGCTGCTGTCGCAGACGACGCTTCGATCACGTGCACCCGAGTAGTCGAACAGCGCGAATCCACTTTGGATTGCCGCCCGTACAGCCGTAGTGAAGGGGACCACGCAAGCGGTGATGTTGGGTCGCTCCGCGAGATCAACGAGATTTCGAAGCTGTCCTTGCATGACGTACGGGCCTCCGACGTCGATGCGCAAGCATGCTTCAGTGATGATCCACAGCACCGTCGGCGACGGCTCCTCAGCGAGTCGCTGCTGGCGACGCATGCGGATCTCGACAAGCATCTCAACCAGTTCGTCTCCGAACCCGGACGTGCTTTCGGTTACGGCGCGGGCGTACTTTTCGGTCTGCGCCAGACCCGGAATCACCATCGGACTGTATTCGGTGATACCGGTCGCAAGCGACTCGAGACGAGCGTATTCGGCGTACTCCTCAGTCATTCTCCCCGCGTATGGCTCCAGCCACGCCAAGACGTCCCGCTCCGAGGACGCGAGCAGCGCGAGCGCCGTCTCCCTGTCCTCAGGACTTGCTCCATAGAGAGCGAGGAGGGCTTCCACCTCGTCAAGCTCCAGCGTGCGCTTCGCCGTTTCGGCGCGGCTCATCGTGGACTCGGACATGCCGATCCGGGCTCCGGCCGAGCGCATCGTCATCTGCGTCGCTTCACGCAAGCACCTCAGCAGTCTCGCGAGTTCACGCTGCGACTCCTCAGCGATCATCACACCTCCTTCGCACACAGTCTGCTCCCTGACACCGACCGCAGGGTGATCACTTGCAGAAATCCCATACAACTTGACGACTTGCATGGGAGCGAGGAAGGTAGCACTCAAGACACGAACAGCAATCGCTTGATTGCTGCAAGTGGTCGTGATGCGTGCGGCTACACGCCCAGGCGCCGCCTCCCCACCTACGGGAGGCCGCGTACGGCCTCTTGCCGCCACTGTCGTCCAGCAGTACGCGTCTCTACACGGAGCGAAGCAAGTCGCTATATCCCGCGGCAACATTCGGGAGCTGCCATGCCTTCAAGCACCCTCAAACAGGATTTCCCCATCTCGGCCACGTCAGTGAAGCATGTGCGCGACTGCGTACGGAGCTTCTGTGTCGACCTCGGGTTCCCCTCGCCGATCGTCGACTCGGCACGGCTCATAGCCAGCGAGTTGGCCACCAACGCGGTGCGGCACGCCAAAGGGCATGCCGTCCGGGCGGAGTTCACGCTTGTCCTGACCCTGAGCGGCGGGCGGCTCGACATCGCCGTCTGGGACTACCACCCCTCACCCTGCCCACCCCTGTCCAACCTGGCGGACATCCCCCCGGACGCACAACACGGCCGCGGACTGGCCATGGTCTGCCTCGACGCAGCCGGATTCACCTGGACCCGCACGTCCACCGGCAAGCTCGTGTCCGCCTGGATCCAGGTCGGCGAAGCACCCGCCCGCCGCCGCCCACAACCAACACAGGCCGGACTCTTCTGACAACGGGCGTCCACCCCGACCCACAACGCCGTCTTGCATCACCCATGCGCGGCACACGCACGTCCCGGGGCCGGGCTCACTCCCGTCACAGCGGGAGAAGGGCAGCCCTCAAGAACAGCAACTCAGCAATAAACAAAGGCAGTTCGTGATGAGCCCACTACTGAAACCCGTCCGGGTGGAGCCCCACGCATTCCCGAACCGCAACCCCCACGCCCCCTACCTGGTCGCCGCCGGCGAGACGTTCGACGTCATCGAGGTGGGCGAATCCCTCGGCCGGGCCACCCTCGACGTCCTGCGCACCCGACAGGTCACCCCGGGCCCGATCATCCTGGACCGCCGCTACCGCCGTATCGGCTTCCTGATCCCGCCCGAACCCACCCACACGCTGCCGCCCCGCGAACAAAGATCCGGCCCACGCCACCACGGCCGAGGCTGCTGGATCACCATCCCGCACCCGAACACCCGAACACCCGAAGCACCGACGCCCTCATCTGGCTCGTCGCGCCCGTGGATCACGAACAGCCCTCCTGCACGCTGCGCGACGTCCGCAGCGCGATCAGAGCGGCAGCCCAAACCCTCGGGTCCTGAACCGAACCAGCAGACCGCCCCGCTCGGAGCCATCCCCCTTGATCATCACCGCCGCACGGCAGTCACCCACGCACCACATCACGCACATCGCACTCGAACTCACCAACCCGTGCCGGCCCCCGTGCCCGGCCGGCCACTCGCCCACCACGCCCCCGGATTCCTGGTGCCGACTCCTCACCGAAGCGACCGAACTCGGGGCCGAATCAGTGCGCTTCGCCGGTGGCGAGCCCACCACCCATCCCGCCTTCGGCGAAATCCTGTGCCACGCGATCCGCGCCCGCCTGGACATCGAGGTCGTCACCGACCTCGTCCACATCAACCGCTGCCAATGGACCCTGTTCACCCACGAACGCGTCCGCCTCTCCACCCGGTGGTACTCCGACGACCCCGTTCAACACGAGGCCATCACCCATCACCCCGGCAGCCACCTCCGCACCCGAACCAACATCGCCACCGCACTCGGACTGCACATCCCCCTGCGGGTCGACATCGTGGAAACAATCCCCGACCAACGCATCGGCGCCGCCCGAGCCGAACTCCTCCTCCTCGGCATCCGCCCGGACCGCATCGACATCGACCGACTCCAAGCCCCGCCCGAGACAACCAACTCCCTTACGCAGTCGCCGACTTCCCCCACCATCCTGGCCAATGGCGACGTCGCAACCGGCCCGAGCCACCGCCGACTCGTCGTCGGCAACGTCCTACGCCGACCCCTCACCGAAATCCTCGCCACCCCCACGTGGGCGCCGGCCCCTCCCACGAAACCCGCCCCACCGACCATCCCCACCCCGAACGAGGCCACCGTCCCGAAACCCACCACACCTGCGCGCCCACACCCTTCCCCCCCGCCCGACCGACCCGCCATCCACCACCCTCTGCCTCCTCGGCCGGAGCAACTGCGGCCAACCCCCGTTTCCGGCCCCCCGACCACCACTCACCCCTGACCAAAAGCACACAGCACACGACCCGCCCACACCCCCGTCACCGTCACCGTGACCAATCCCGCCGCACGCACAGCAGCGAAGACGAACGCAGGTCCGCCCGCACCCACCGGGCACCATCGGTCGGCTCCGCCGGTGCCGGCCGGGCGTGCTGCACGGGCCGACGCCCCGCGCGACGACACCCGAAGGCGGCTCCCGGCTCAGGCCGGGGCTGCCTTTTCGGTGCCCGGCCCGATCCGACCACCCTGCGGCCGATCACTCGAAAGGGGGGTTTCGAGGCATTCGTCCGAGCGAATGGGCCCGTCGTCGTCACCCTGATGTCATGGGCAACCCTCGGCGTGCAGCGCGGAATGCGGCTCGATGCACGGCTCGACACGCGTCTCGGTGTCTGTTGGTGGCGGCGCTGGGCCTGCCGGTCCTGGGCGCGTGCGGCGAAGCCTTCGCCGACGAACGCATCACGGTGACGGTGGAGACCGGACCGGCCGGGCCGGTCGGCCCACGCACGGAGGTGGACACCGGCCGGGTGCATGTGGTGCACCACCCCGGGGTGCTCACCTCGGTCCGGATCGGCGACCACGTCGCGGTGACCGTGCGGCCCGGCTGCGGCTGCTCGCCCGGGGCGCCGCCGACGCCACCCGCCGCCCGGCCGCCGCGACCCCGGCCGCCGGCTCCCACACCGCCGGTGACCAAGACGACGGAGCCGGCCGCCGTCGCCCCACCCGCGCCCCGGCCGCCTCGGGCCGAGGCCGCCCGGCCGTACACCTTCGCGGTCCTGGACGCGCTGCCCGCACCGCCGAGGGCCCCCGCGTCGGCAGCCGAACGGCCGCCCGCCCCACGGCCGTTGCGTATCGCCGGCGCCCCACCCGAGGACGACGCGGCGCACCCGGGCTTCGCCGACGGGATCGGGCCGGCCCTGATCGTGTCGATCCTGCCCGCCGCGCTCGCGGCACTGCTGCCCCATCCCGCCCGGCGAGGAGTGCGCCCGTGATCATCTGGATTCTCGGCGCCCTGCTCGGCGCCGGCATCGCGGCCGGCGCCCTCGTCCTGCTCAGTCGCGGCGAGAACACCAAGACCGGCGGCTTCGACGGTCAACTGTTGTCCTTCTGCGGCGGCGCGGTGTTGTCCTCCTTCGTGTTGCTGACCAGCTTCCAGATCGTCGGCGCGTGGGAACTCCAGTCCACGGTCCGCCAACACGCGAGCGACGAGGCCCGGGTGCTGACCAGGACCTACGCGGCGGCCGGAGGGCTGGCGGCGCCCGACCGGGAGGCGGTGCGCGCCGGGCTGCGCGACTACACCCGCACGGTGATCGACAAGGAATGGTCGGCGATGGCCGACAAGCGCGACTCCCCGCTCGCGTGGCGCCAACTCGACCTGATCACGGCCCGCGTCGCCGCCGCCTCGGTCACGGAGCGCGACCAGGCCGCCGACACCCGGGCGGCGATGGCCGACCTCTACGTCAAACGCCATGTACGCCTCGCCGACTCGGCCTCCATGACCCCGATCGTGCTCCCGGTGGCGATGATCGTCGCCGGCATCTTCGCCATCGTCTTCCCGGCCCTGGTCGGCCCCACCACGGACGTCCGCCACATCGTCGCCCTGGCCTTCGTCGGCGCGATCGTCGCCTTCGGCATCCTCTTCGTCATCCAACTACGCAACCCCTACACCGACCCCTTGGCCGTCCACCCCACCGCCTTCCACACCTCCCTCACCCGCTACACCCAACTGGGCTGAGCCACTACGCCCCGCCCGGGTCGACCGCCCGCGCGGCCCGTACCTCGGTGAGGTTGGTCTCGGCCCATCGGCACAGCTCGGTCAGCAGGGGGGACAAGGACTGGCCGAGGGTGGTGAGCGAGTACTCGACGTGTGGCGGTACGACGGGGAGCGCGACGCGCCGGACGAGGCCGTCGGCCTCCAGGGAGCGCAGGGTCTGGGTGAGCATCTTCTGGCTGATCCCGCCGATGGCGCGGTGCAGTTCGGCGTGTCGGAGGGTGCCGCCGCGCAGTGCGTACAGGATCAGCGCGCTCCACTTGTCGGCGATCAGGCCGAGCACCTCCCGTGAGCCGCAGTTCGGGTCGAACACGTCCGGTTCCATCGGGCCCCCCGGGTACAGGTACCAAATAGTGCGTACTTCCGCCCGGGACCGTACCGACCTACGGTCACGTACATCAATCGGTCGAACGAAACCGGCCGACCACCACACCGGCTGCGGTGGTCGTTCGGTGTTTTTGGTACGAGGGGGAACAGCACATGAGGATCGGCGTACTGGGCACGGGTGAGGTCGGGCGACGGCTCGCCGGCAAGCTCGCCGCACTGGGTCATCAGGTCACGCTCGGCTCCAGGACGGCGGACAACGCCGAGGCCAAGCAGTGGGCCGCGGACAACGGCGGCGCCCACGGCACCTTCGCCGACGCGGCCGGCGCCGCCGAACTCGTGGTGAACGCGACCGGCGGCCTGGTCTCACTGGCCGTGTTGGAGGCGGCGGGTGCCGACAACCTGCGCGGCAAGGTGCTCGTCGACGTGTCCAACGCGCTGGACTTCTCCCAGGGGTTCCCGCCCAAGGTCCTCACTCCGGACGGCGGCAGCCTCGCCGAACAACTGCAAAAGGCGTTCCCCGAGACCCGGGTCGTCAAGACCCTCAACACGATGAACAACACGGTCATGGTCGAACCCGGCCTGGTCCCCGGCCATCACAACGTCTTCCTCAGCGGCAACGACGACGCCGCCAAGGCCGAGGTGGCGACCCTGCTGGGCTCCTTCGGCTGGACGTCCGACCGGATCATCGACCTCGGCGACCTGTCCAGCGCCCGCGCGACGGAACAGCTGATGCCGCTGTGGCTGCGCCTGTACGGGGTCCTGGGCCCGGTGGACTTCAACATCTCGATCGCCATCGCCCCCGCCGGCCAGGCCCACTCGTAGCCCGGATCGGGCGAAACGACCGACCGGCCACCCGCCGTCACCCGGGCGGCGGGCCCGGCCAGGACCGGTCACTCGCCCCACCGGGCCGCCGCCGCCTGCCGCTCCATGTCGGTCAGCCCCGTCTCCCGGCGTTCGCGGACCAGTTCCCCGGCAAGGGTGTAGCGCGGGGCGTTCCCGGCTCCGCGCTCGGCATGGCGGACGATCTCGTCGGTCAACGTGGCGGCCATCCGCAGCCGCGGGTATCGCGCGTGGATGGCCTGCCCCTGCGCATCGGTGACGAACTCGGCGTCGCGTCCGAAGTCCAGGCCGATACCCCGCCTGGTCAGGTGGGTGAGGACGCCCCGGCGTTCGGCGATGCCGGCCGAGGTGTGCAGCGCGATCGCCTCCCACACCGAGTCCACGTGCGCGGCGGCGACCCCGTGTCCGCTCAGGAACTCGGCCGCCAGGTCGGCCCCTTCGACCTCGAACCGCTGCTTCCCGGGCGCGCCGGGCGAGGTGCCGAGATCGTGCAGGACGCACGCGAGGAACAGCAGTTCCGGATCGAAGTCCACCTGCGGACGCAGCCCCTCGTGCTCGGCGAACAAAGCCGCGAAGAGATAGCTGCGGACACTGTGGTTGGCCACCGACTCGCTCTCGCAGGCATGCACGTACTCGATGGCGCGAACGGCCGTCGACGTGGTCGGAAGGACGGGATACGGGTGCGGAATCGCTGTCGTCATGGCGCCACCGTAGAAAGCCCGCCGACCTTTCGACAGTGGCACGAACGCCATCACTCGATAGGTTTGTGCCATGTCTGCTTCGCCCCGCCCGCACCACGTCGCCGTGCTCGCACTGCCGGACGTGCTCGCACTGGACTTCGGCATTCCGCTCCAGGTCTTCGGTAGCTGGCAGGACGGCCCGTACGCCACGACGGTGTGCACCGAGACGCCCGGCCCCGTGCCGGTGCACGGCGGCGCCGCACTGCTCGTCGAGCACGGCCTGGAAGCACTCGCCCATGCCGACACCATCGTCGTGCCCGGCCAGGCCGGGGCCGGACCGCCCTCGCGGCGGGTGTGCGACGCCGTGGCCGCGGCCTCGCGCCGCGGCAGCCGGATGGTGTCCATCTGCACCGGGGCCTTCGTACTCGCGGCCGCCGGTCTGCTCGACGGTCTGCGCGCGACCACCCATTGGGAGTTCGCCGCCGCGCTGGCCCGGGGCTACCCGGCGGTGACCGTGGAACCGCACATGCTCTACGTCGACGAGGGCGACATCCTCACCTCGGCCGGCGTGGCCGCGGGCATCGACCTGTGCCTGCACATCGTCCGCCGCGACTTCGGCGCCGCCGCCGCGAACCGGCGGGCCCGAGAGCTGGTCGCGGCACCGCATCGCAGCGGCGGCCAGGCCCAGTTCATCCAGCGCCCCGCCCTGCCCCGGCCGAGTGGGCCACTCGACGACCTACGTGCCTGGGCCCTGGGCCGGCTCGACGAACCGCTGACCGTCGACGCCCTGGCCCGCCGGGCGGGCCTGTCCCGCCGCACGCTCATTCGACGGTTCCACGAGGAGACCGGGCAACCTCCCATGCAGTGGTTGCTCACGGCCCGCCTCGACCGGGCCCGGGAAATCCTCGAATCCACCGACGAGTCGGTCGAGTTCGTGGCCCGCCGCTCCGGCCTGGGCACAGCGGTGAACCTGCGCACCCTGTTCAAACGCCACCTCGGCGTCCCACCCACCACCTACCGCGCCACCTTCCGCACCCACGAGTCCGGAAGCCGGGTCACCACCGACCGACGGTGAATGTTGCCGATCTCGATCCAGCCGCCGGACGGCACGCGGTACTTCACCCGGGTGCCGTCCTCCGCCCACGACCGGGCATCGGCCCGGGTGCGGCACTTTCGGATGTAGACGCTTTCAGATGTGCAGCTCGGGAGCGAAGCCCGTCCAGCGCAGTTCGGGCGGCAGGTGACGCATGTCGTTGGCCATGAGGACGGAAGCGGGCCGACCGGGCGCGTAGCGGATGACCGTGAGTGCGGCGTTGCCGTGGTCGAGGCCGATCCAACGCCACTTCGGCGCGTGCATGGCATCCCGGACCAGCCAGGCGATCAGGAAGTTGTGCGTGACGACCAGTTCGTGCCGATCCACCGCGCCGGCCACCGGCCCGGTGAACAGGTCCAACGCCCGACGGCCCAGCGCGAACCCGTGCTCCCGTTCCTCGTCGGTGGTATCGGCGAGAAAGCGGAGGCAGGAGTCGGCGGCCTTCGCCGGAAGCTCTTCCCGTCCCGGCACGTACGGCACGAAGTCACCGGCAACTTCCGAGGCATGCAGCGGCACGTTCGGGAGGTGCCCACCGATCAGGCGGGCAGTCTGCTCGGCCCGTGCCAACGGACCGTGGTGAACGACAGCCAAGGGAATGCGCCGAAGGCGCTCCCCCAAGAGCACGGCCTGCCGACGCCCACCCTCGGTCAACCCACTCTCGTCCGGCAACGCCTCGCCGTGCCGAACCAGGTAGAGGTATCGGGTCGCCACACCGGTCATCACACGCTCCTCCGTGTCCATGGGGACCCGGCCGCATCGACGAGTGCTGTCGCCGCGCGACGACTCGCCGGCCGGGCGCTTGCGACGACGGTGCGCAGTGGTGGCTGTAGCGCGGTGGCTGTGGCGCGTTCCCCTCAGGAGGCCCGGTCCGGCCGGTCCTGGTGGGGGTGCTCGATCACGATGCGCTCGACCGCTGCGGTGACCAGTTCTTCCCGCTCGGCCTCGGTGAAGACGTCCGGGAGGGTGAGCTGCTCGACGATCAGCCAGTTGAGGGTCAGCATCAGCAGCTTGACGGCCATGGTGTCGCCGGGGAGGCCGGAGGCTTCGTGGTACTCGATGTTGGCGTCGACGTCGGCCCGGACCCGCTCGGTGAGCACCCTGCGCAGTTCGGGGCGACGGGTGGCCTCCAGGCGCAGTTCGAGAAGCGCGAGGTAGCCGGTGCGGAAGGCGGCGACACGGCCGACGAGTTCACGCATCAGCACCGCGTAGGTTTCCCGGTCGCGGCCGGCCGCCCGTTGGCGGGCGATCAGGGCTTCGTCGGGCTGGAGGCGCTCATAGACGCGGGCGCCGGCCTGGGTGAGCAGATCGTCGCGGCTCACGAAGTAGTTGGACACGGTCCCGACGGGCACGGCGGCCTCGTTGTCCACCGCCCGGAAGGTCAGTCCCCGTGCACCTTCCCTGGCCAGCACCTCGATCGCCGCATCGACGAGCGCGGCACGCCGCTGGTCGTTTCGCCTCACCATTGTCACCGCTCCATGTGCAGTACTCCCTCCAGACTACTTCAGGCAGAGTACTTCATGAAGCTCCGGCGCCGGCCGCGTGATGACGCCCGGGCTGCCGTCGTACCGAGGGTCAGCCGCCCTGGCCGGCGCTGCCGATCGGGCCGACCTTCACCGGGGAGCCGGCGCCGTCCGTGACGGGCAGCGTGGCGGCGCCCGGCCACTGGAGGGTGACCGTCTTCGTCTCACCGGGCGGGGTCACCTGGAGACCGGTGATGCCGACGCCGGAGCCACCCGACTCATTGGCCGGGTAGTTGATGCCGAAGGACACCGACGTCCCGCTCTTGAGGACGATCGAGGGGGCCTCCTCGCCGGTGCGCTTCGCGGACAGCGGCCCCGCGCTGGTCTTCAGGTCGACGCCCGCGTACCCGGTCATCGCGCAGTCCCGGCCGTTGTTCTTGAACGTCACCGCGACGGTCTTGTCACGGTCGCCACCGATGGTGCCGTCGATCGCGGTGATCTTCAGGTCGTCGGTGCGGCACTTGGCGGTCTTGCCGCCGTCGGCGGAGCCGCCCCCGCCGGTCGTACCGGTCGCGGCCTGCCCGCCGGAGCCGGAGGTCTGTCCGGCGGAGGACTTCCCGCCGCCCTGGTTGCCCCCCGTGGTCGGCGAGCCGGGCGGGGTGGCCGCGTTGCCGGCCGAGGTGACGGGCGAGGAACCCTGCACCGCCGGAGCTCCCTTCGCGGCGTCCGAGTCCGAGTCCGAGCCCTGACACGCCGTCATCAACGAGGCGCCGACAACGAGGGCTGCGGAAACGAGAACGGCCTTGCGACGGTTGCCGAACATGAAATGCCCCTTGGTCTCCGACAGTTGAAGCCGAATCGGTTCCGGCTCCTCGGTGCTTGCGTGATCACTATGGCGAGGCCGTGAAGCGAGCGGCCAGGGGCGTCGTCGTTCCACGACATCGCTGTCGCAGACCGGTTACATGGTCACGTAAGGAAACGAGACCTGCTCGACACGCCCTCTTCGGCCCCTTATGACCGGCGCAACTCGGCGCACTGGACCGACGTTTGTCCGGCCGTATCAACAGGGCAACGGTCGCTGTGCCCGCTCACCGACGCGGTGGATCACCATGAGCCGGCCCTTACGCGACCGGGGCCGGACCCATGGCCACCGGGCTCGGAACGGCCGCTGCCCGGCGCCCCTTTCGGTTCTGCCCGTCACACCGGACCCCTGGCGACATGCCGGCGCGCACAGCGGATCGGTACCGCCCCGCACGCGCCGTTACATTGCCGGCACTTCCCGGACCGTCCCTCACGGCCCGCACTCCGCCGGAAATCCCCTCCCTTGCCCGCCGGTTCCCGCCCACCAACGGATGCCACCGCCCGACTCCCACCGACACGACGACAGTCGGCCCGCCACCATGCCAGGTAACAGCGGCCCCGAAGCGGCTTCCACCCGGCCGTCCCGAAGATCCCCTCGCTCCACACCGGAATCTTCGGCACCGAGCCGGTCGGGTCGCGGGGTCTCGCAACGGCAGTGCTGTCACAGACCGGGCTACTGCCCGGTCATAGGGGGTGACCGAACGGTGTGACCCGTCGCGCCGTCGAGGTCTTCGGTTGACGCTCTTCCAGAGGAGAACAACATGAGCCAGGTCGACATCGCACGCCCCGACGCACCGGGGTTGGACGAATTGGTTCCGTCGCGCTACGCGCTGAAGGTCGGCGACATCGACGTGACGGTGATCAGCGACGGGGTGCTGCCGATCGCCCCCGTGACGTTGGCCACCAACGCCGCCACGGCCGACCTGGAGGGCTGGCTCGGTGACATGTTCCTGCCGCCGCAGGTGATCAACTGGCCGCTGAATGTGGCCGTGGTGCGCAGCGGCGGCCGGACCGTCCTGATCGATTCCGGGCTGGGGACGGAGTTCCCGGGCTTCCCGCGAGCCGGGCAGTTGGCCATGCGACTGGACGCCGCCGGGATCGATCCCGCCTCCGTGACCGATGTGGTGCTCACCCACTTGCACATGGACCACATCGGCGGGCTGCTCGTCGACGGGCTGAGGGGCCGGCTGCGCCCGGACCTGAAGATCCACCTGGCAGCGGCCGAGGCCGAGTTCTGGGCAACACCCGACTTCTCCCGAACCGTCATGCCCGCACCGGTGCCGGACGTGCTTCGAACGACCGCCTCGCGGTTCCTGGACGTGTTCCGCGGCCGGTTGCAGCCGTTCGAAAAGGAGTACGAGGTGGCGCCGGGTGTCATCGTCCGCCGCACCGGCGGTCACACCCCCGGCCACAGCATCGTCCGACTGGAGTCCGGCGGCGACCGGCTGACGTTCGCCGGCGATGCCGTGTTCCAGTGCGGGTCCGACCACCCCGACTGGCAGAACGGCTTCGACCACGACCCCGAGGAATCGACCCGCGTCCGGATCCGTCTCCTGACGGAGCTGGCCGCGAACGGCGAGCTGCTGGTGGCCAGTCACCTGCCGTTCCCGTCCGTCTGCAACGTGGCGGTCGACGGCAACGCCTTCCGTTTCGTACCGGCCGTCTGGGACTACTGACCGCACTTCGGCCACACTTCGATCGACGCCGACGCGTGAGCAGCGCGCGAGCGGCCGGCCCCGACAGGTAGCCACGGTTGTCGGGTGAACGGGGTTGAGCGATGCCCACTCGCCATCGTGGTGGGCATCGCTCCGGGACCGGATGTGTCTGCTTCGGGCCGCCCGAGGATAGGTCCACGCCCCCCGCGCGGGCCCGGTGGGCGTAGGCGGCGGCGAGCTGCGACTTGCCCATCCCGCCCCCCGGACAGCACCACCGTCGCGTGATCGGCCCGGGCCCGATCGATCCGCTCCCGCAACCCGGTACGGTCCTGGAACGCCGAGGCCAACGCTGGCACGGGATTGGGCAGGAGCGGCCACTCCACCGGCCCCGGGACGGGCGCGGCTCGGACATTCAGGTTGGTGACGTCGCCGGTGATCGCAACGGCGTGGGGTGCCAACGCGATGGCGGGCCCGGATCCATCGATGTGCACCGAACCCACGCCCGCGTCGGCGCCATCGCACGGTGGCCACCTCGCCTTCCCCGATGCCCCGGCGCCCGATCGTGGCGTACCCGGTCAGGGACGGCGGTCGATCCCGGTGTCGGCACTGCTGCCGGGACCATCGG
>NZ_JBHZAV010000015.1:102722-105705 GCF_042754445.1 Embleya sp. NPDC059213 | reverse complement strand
CGTCCACGACGCGGACGAGCGGACCGCGAGTCGGCGGTCCGACGGTGATCGGGACGGGCGGAGCAAGCGGGACAGGCGTGAGCGGGCCGGGACTCGGGGCCGGACCCGCCGGGACACGCGCGCCACAAACGAGGACGACAGCGGGAACGACATCGAGGCCGGTGCCGAGGCGCTCGCCGATCCGGAGGCCACCGCGCGGGCGATCTGCCTGCGCCTGCTGACCGGGCGTGCCCGCACCCGGGCCCAACTGGCGGACGCGCTGCGCCGTCGGGAGGTGCCCGACGAGGTGGCGGAATACGTACTGGGCCGATTCACCGACGTGGGACTGATCGACGACACCGCCTTCGCGGGCGCGTGGGTCGACACCAGGCACACCGGGAAGGGGTTGGCCCGTCGGGCCCTGGCCCGCGAGCTGCGCCAACGCGGCGTGGACGCCGTCGTGGTGGACGAGGCGATCGCCCGACTCGATCCCGAGCAGGAGCTGGAGACGGCCCGGGCCCTGGTGGCCAGACGGTTGCCGGGCACGCGTGGCCTGGACCGGGACAAGCGCATCCGCAGGGTGGCGGGCATGCTCGCGCGCAAGGGATACGGCGAGGGCCTGGCCCTGCGCGTGGTCCGGGAGGCGCTGGATCAGGAGGCGGCCGACGAGGCCGACCGGGACCCGTGGTGATCAGGCTCCGCGGTGATCAGGGCCGGGCGGTCCCGGGACCGGAGCCGGTGACCTAGCCTGGGAGGGTTGTCCGAGCCGTCGGACCGCCACAAGCGCGTTCTTCGGAGCGCACACGTCCCTGCCGTCCGCTTGAAGGGCCATCCGCCTTGGCGATCAGTGTGTTCGACATGTTCTCGATCGGGATCGGCCCGTCGAGCTCCCACACGGTGGGCCCCATGCGCGCCGCGCGGATGTTCGCGCAGCGGCTCAAGAGCGAGGGCGTCCTGGACCGGGTCGCCTCCGTCCGGGTCGAGCTGTACGGCTCCCTGGGCGCGACCGGGCACGGGCACGGCACGCCACGCGCGGTGCTGCTCGGCCTGGAGGGTTATTCGCCGCGCACCATCGACCCGGAGGAGGTCGAGCCGGAGCTGGCGCGCATCCGCGAGTCGGGGATGTTGCGGCTGCTGGGCGTGCAGGACATCGCCTTCGACGGCGACCGGGACCTGGTGCTGCACCGACGCAAGTCGCTGCCGTACCACGCCAACGGGATGACCGCGTGGGCACGCGACGCGGACGGCACCGAGTTGCTCACCAAGACCTACTACTCGGTCGGCGGCGGCTTCGTGGTGGACGAGGACGCGGTCGGGGCGGATCGGGTCAAGCCCGACGACACCGTGCTGCGACACCCGTTCCGCACCGGCGACGAGTTGTTGCGGTTGACCCGGGAGACCGGCCTCTCGGTGTCCGCGCTGATGCTGGAGAACGAGAAGGCGTGGCGCACCGAGCCGGAGATCCGCGCCGAGCTGCTGGAGATCTGGCACGTGATGCGCGCGTGCATGGAGCGCGGCCTGTCCACCGAGGGCATCCTGCCCGGTGGGCTCAAGGTGCGCCGCCGTGCCGCGCGGACCGCCCGCACGCTGCGCGCCGAGGGAGACCGCCCCACGCACGCGATGGAGTGGGTCACCCTGTGGGCGATGGCCGTCAACGAGGAGAACGCCGCCGGCGGCCGGGTGGTCACCGCGCCCACCAACGGCGCCGCCGGAATCATCCCGGCCGTCCTGCACCACTACGTGGCCACCGTCCCGGGCGCGGACGAGGACGGCATCGTGCGCTTCCTGCTCGCCGCGGGTGCGATCGGCATGTTGTTCAAGGAGAACGCGTCCATCTCGGGCGCCGAGGTCGGCTGCCAGGGCGAGGTGGGTTCGGCCTGCGCGATGGCCGCCGGCGGCCTGGCGGAGGTCCTGGGCGGCACCCCCGAGCAGGTGGAGAACGCCGCCGAGATCGGCATGGAGCACAACCTCGGGCTCACCTGCGACCCGGTCGGCGGCCTGGTGCAGATCCCGTGCATCGAGCGCAACGGCATGGCCGGCGTCAAGGCGGTCACCGCCGCCCGGATGGCCCTGCGCGGCGACGGCCGGCACCACGTCTCGCTGGACAAGGTCATCAAGACCATGAAGGAGACCGGCGCGGACATGAAGACCAAGTACAAGGAGACCGCCCGGGGCGGCCTCGCGGTCAACATCATCGAGTGCTGAGCCCCGGTGCCGACCCCGGGTGCCGAGCCGAAGCGCCGGGACGAACACCGACACGGGCGCCCGGCCCGTCCCGACACCGGTGACGCACGGTGCCGGTGTCGCGTCGACGACCCGGCGGGGCACGTGAGGTGTGCTCCCGGAATCGAAGGGTAGGCATGCGCCCGTGAACGACGAGAGCGGTCCCCTCCTGGTGCAGGTATCGGCAGCCGGAGCCGGTCACACGTTGGTGACCGTGCACGGCGAGATCGATATGGACAGTGGTCCGATCCTGGACGACGCGCTGAGCCGACAGGTCTCGGCGGGCCTGAACCGCTTGTTGCTCGACCTGTCCTCGGTCGCCTTCATCGACTCGTTCGGCCTGCGGATCCTGGTCCGAGCCGAGCGGCGGGCCCGCGAGGCCGGCGGCTCCCTGCAACTGATCGCGCCGACCCGGGCGGTCGCCCGGGTGCTGCGCCTGACCGGCTTCACCCTGATGGTGGCCGTGCACGACACCGTGCAGCAGGCGCTCGTCGCCCAGGACAGTCCGGCCGGGCACGAGTAACGCACCTGATCAGCCGATCAAAAACAGTAAGAATGATGATCAAAATCCGGCGCAGGGGTGGCCGGATTCGATCATGCGCGCCACACTTGGAATGTCCGCGCGCCGGATGTTTCTGCTGTCGCCCGAAGGCCGTGGACCTGTGGCCGTGCCCCCCGGCGCCACCACGGCGGGGCGGGCGCCCCCGGTGCGGGGGTCGCGGGGGCCGGGGTGGCGGCCCCCCCGCCCCCCCACCCCCCCCGGGGCGGGTGGAACAACGCC
>NZ_JBHZAV010000015.1:0-102712 GCF_042754445.1 Embleya sp. NPDC059213 | reverse complement strand
CTCTTTCCACATGCCGCCCCACCTGGGCATTGACCGGGCGCGGTTTGTTTTTCCGGCCCCCCACAGGCGGTGCCCGTGGGCCCGTCCCGCCGAGCGCAAGCTCGACGGGACGGCCGCCGCATGTCCGGGTGACGCGGGGCAGGGTGAGGCGGCCCCGCGTCCCGCTCAGCCCAGCGTGCGCTTGAGGAACTGCGCCATGGTCGAGCGATACTCGCGTGCCTGCGGAACCAGCGCGGTGAGTTCGCCCGCGCCGTGCACGAAACCGTCGAAGCGCTTGGCCTCGACCGGCACGCCGGCCGCCTCCAACTGCTTCGCGTACGCCTCGCCCTCGTCGCGCAGCGGGTCGTACTCGCCGGTGAGCACCAGCGCGGCGGGCAGCCCGGCCAGGTCCTCGGCGTGCAGCGGCGACGCGAGCGGATCGGTGCGCTCGCTGCGCGGGCTGGTCAGGTACAGCCCCACGGCCTCCTCCAGCGCCGCGCGGGTGAGCAGGTAGCCCTCGCCGTTCTCCGACACGGACGGCAGCGACAGGGTCAGGTCCAGGATCGCCGCGTCCAGCACCTGGGCGACCGGGGTCGGCTGGCGGCGGTCGCGCAGCATGATCGAGCAGGCGGCGGCCAGATTGCCGCCCGCGCCCGTGCCGCCGATCGCCACCTTGTCCGCGTTGACACCGAGCTGGAAGGCGCGCTCCTGCACCCAGATCCACGCGGCGTACGCGTCCTCCAGGGGCCAGGGGAACTTGAACTCGGGTGCCAGGCGATACTCGACGGAGATCACCACGGCGCCGCTCTCGGCGGCGATGTGCGCGCAGTGACCGTCGAACCGGTCCACCGCGCCGAGCCACCACGTGCCGTCGTGCAGGTACACGTAGCCTGGGCGACCGCCCTTGGGGGCGGGGCCGGCCGGTGTGTACACGCGAGCGGTGATCTTGCCCGGCTCGGGCTCCTTCACCGTGATGCTCACATCCCGCGTCGTCACACCTTCCGGCGCGGCCTCGGCGAACGCGAGGATGGACGACTCGAGGGCTTTGTTCGACGCGGCGCGGCGCTCCGCCAAGGGCAGGTCGGCCAACAGGGGCGGCGCGGCGGCGACAGCGTCGAGGATCGGCTGGATCTGCGGTGCGACGGGCATGCGACTCCTCCGAACGGATTACGAAGAAGCACAGTAGAACTTCGCGCCCGGAGTTGACAGAGCGTCAGACTCCGGACGCGTGACATAGGCCACACAGAAAGCGCGCGAAGGGCGTCAACCGTGTCAGTTGCCCCTGGCGTTGAATAGACCGAACCCACTGAGGAGTACGTGTTGACCGTCATCGACGAGCCCCGGATACCCGGCGCCCGGGCGTCCGGCGCGGACCGCGGTGCCCCCGACGAGAACTCGTCGGGGGCCCGTTCGTTCGCGGAGCGCGGCTTCCGGCTGCTGTGGCCGCCCTTGGCGGTATACGCGGGCACCGCCGTGCTCCAGTTGCTGGTGCTCTCGTGGATGATCCCGCCGGGCGGCCCGAGCCTGCGGGATCGGCTGTTGCAGTGGGACGCGCACTGGTACGTGGACGTCGCCGCGCACGGCTACCCGGACAGCTTCACGTACACCCCCGAGGGCGACCTCACCGGCAACACGCTCGCGTTCTTCCCGCTGTATCCGGGCCTGGTCCGGATCGTGCACTACCTCACCGGCACCGACTACGAGACGGCCGGCCTGATCGCCGGACACCTGGCCACCGCCGCCGCGTTGTGCGTGTTGTACGTGTTCATGAAGCGGCTGTACGACCGGCGCGCGGCGCTCGTGATGACCGTGCTCGTGGGCGGCGCGCAGCCGATGGGCGTGGTCTTCTCGATGGCCTACAGCGAGACGCTGTTCCTGGCGCTCGCGGTGGGCACGCTGCTCGCGGCGCACCGCAAGGCCTGGCTGACCGCGGGTCTGCTCGCGTGCCTGACCAGCATCACCCGACCGGCCGGCATCGCGGCGATCGCCGCCCTGGGGGTGGCCGCGCTGTTGGAGATGTGGCAACACCGGCAAATCGTGTACCGCCCGATCGCGGCGTGCGTGATCGCGTGTCTGGGCATGCCGCTGTACCTGCTGTGGGTGGGCACCCGGCTCGGCGAGATCGACGCCTGGTTCACCATCCAGGACGCCGGCTGGGGCACCAAGTGGGACAACGGCGAGGCGGTTCGGCACTTCCTGACCGACACGCTGCGCAACGGCGACCAGTGGATAGCGGTCAGCACCGCGGTGTTGATCATCGCGGCCGTGATCGGCTCGCTGGTCGCGCTGAATCGACGGATCTGGCCGCCGCTGGCGGTCTACGGCCTGTCGATCCTGGTGATGACGCTGTGTCAGAGCAACTACTACCACTCGAAGTTGCGGCTGATGATCCCCACGCTGCTGTTCTTCGTCCCACTGGCCACCGTGCTGGCGCGCGCTCGCACGCGTACCGCCGTGCCGGTGCTCGCCGGGATGTGTCTGTTCGGCATGTGGTACGGCGCGTACATGCTCACCACCTGGCACTACGGGATCTGATCCGGGCTCGGGCCGTGGGCCGGCCCGCGCCCGGACGCCCGGGTCAGTGCCCGGCGCCGCGGGCGCGGTCGATGGCCTCCTCCAGGATGTCCAGGTGCTCGGGGGGCAGGTGCGCCGCTATGTAGCCGTCCGGGCGGATCAGCAGGATCGTGTGCGCGCCGGCGCCCGGGTACTCGGGGGTGACCACCAGCTCGGCCGGCGCGGCGAGCTTGTCCAGGCGTGCGCGCAGTCGTGGCATCAGGCCCGCCTCGCGCCAGCGGTCGCCGTGCCACACCTCTATGCCCGGGGCGATCAACAGCACGACCAGCCCTCGGTCCAGGCACTCGGTCAGCCACCCGTCGGCGCCGTCCGCCCGCACCACCGCGACGTCGCGGATCCACTCGCCGACTCCGGGGCCGGGGGTGAGCAGCGGCGAGCCGCTGTAGTCGGGGCCCGACGTGCTCGCGGCCGGACCGCGCGGGTCGAGCCGGCGCAACGTGGTGCCCTTGCCGCGCGCACCCATCAGGGTCAGTCGGCGGCCCACCTTCTGCGCCGGGCTCGCCGGAGCCAGGAAGTGCAGCGCGTCCTCGCCCAGCGCCAACCGGCGTCGGGCGGCCCCCCGGCGTTCGCCGTGGTAGGTCTCCAGGAGCCGGATCGGGGCGTAGCCGCGCAGCGTGAAGGCCAGCTTCCAGGCCAGGTTGCGCACGTCCTGGAGACCGAGTTCGACCGCGTCCGCGGCGGACGGGTGGACCAGGTGCGCCGCGTCCCCGGCGAGCAGCACCCGGCCGACCCGGAAGCGGCGGGCGAGCCGCTGGTGCACCTCGTACTCGCCGCTCCACAACAGGTCGTGCGCGGGATCCTCGGCCGAGTCCGAATCGGGGGAGAGCGCGTCCAGGGTGCGCAACACCGAACGCACCCGGGCGGAGACCCGCTTGGGGTCGGCCAGGTCCCCGGTCACCGGGATCACCCGGGTCTCCTCGGCGGCCTTGGCCACTCCGTGCGCCATCGGGAGTTGCCAGGTCAGCCGCCACACGTCGTCGGGCAGCGGCTGGGCGAGCACCGTGCCGCCGCGGTGGAACGGCGGGTCCACGAACAACCACGGGGTGGCCGGCCCGCCGGTGTCGGGGGTCGGGGGCTCGTCGGCGAGCGAGGGATCCGGGGGCACCAGCGAGGTCGCGGTGATCCGGCGCGGCAGCCGTACCTTCACGTCCGCGCACAACAGCCGGTCCACCCGCGGCCGGCCGGGAAAGCGCACGTCGACCGCGCGCCGGACCACCGAGCGGGCCCCGTCGCAGCCGAGCAGCCACTGCGCGCGCCACTTGACCGGACCGCCCGGGCCGCGGGCGAGCAAAGTGACCGAGGTCTCGTCCTGTTCGACCCCCTCGATCCGGTGCCGCCACGCGGTGGTCACCAGCGGACTGGCGTGCGCGGCATCCAACAGGGCGCGCTCCAGGCGCTGTTGGGAGAGGCCGTAGCGGACGGGCGCCTCCGGCTCGTCGACCGGCTGCGGTACGTCGCGGGTGCGCCGGCGGATCCGTTGCACGCCCCACGGTTCGGCGGCGCCGTCCAGGCGGGTGCCGGTCAGGTCGTAGACGAAGGCCAGCGTCGCGCCGTCCAGCGCACACGCGCGCGAGCCGGCCCGCGGCGTGCCGTTGCCCGAGTCCACCACGACCGAGCGCACCCCGCGCCCGGCCAGGGCCAGGGCGGCGGCCAAACCGGCGGGCCCGGCGCCCGCGATGATCACCGAGTCCGCGCGCGGAGCATTGCCCGCCATCGTGGCCCCCCCAAGTGTTGCAAGACGTGTCGTACTCGTCGCCCATCATCCGGCACCGGGACCCCGGCACGACAAAGCGACGCCCCGCGGGTGGTGTGCACCGCGGGGCGTCGGTCGTCGGTGGTGCGGGTGTCGCGGCGCGCTCAGACGCCGGCACCGTCCAGGGCCGGTGCGACCGCTCGTGGCTCGACGGCGATCGGCTTGCCCTTGCGCGAGGTGCGCAGTCGGCGCTCCAGCCAGGTGGCGAAGGCGGACAGGATCATGCACATCGCGACGTAGATCGCGCCGACGATGATCGTCACCGGGATGAACGGCATGTGGTAGTCCTGGTAACCGCCGATCAGCTTGGCCGCCGCGAGCAGCTCCGGGTAGGTGATCAGGAAGCCGAGCGAGGTGTCCTTGAGGGTCACCACGATCTGGCTGATGATCGTCGGGAGCATGGTGCGGATGCCCTGCGGGACCAGGATCATCGTCATCACCTGGGTCTTGCGCATGCCCAGCGCGTAGGCCGCCTCGCTTTGGCCCTTGGGCACCGCGAGGATGCCCGCGCGGATGTTCTCCGCCTGCACGGTGCCGTTGTAGATGGTCAGACCGACCACCAGCGGCCACATCGGCTCCCACTTCCACCAGCCCTGGCTGGCCGGGACGAGGTAGAGCATGAAGATCAGTACCAGCAGCGGCATCGCGCGGAAGAAGGTCACGAACGTGGTCGCGGCCCAGCGCACGATCTTGTGATCGGAGAGCCGGCCGGCGGCCAGGAAGGCGCCGAGCACGATCGAGAACACCGCGGCCAGCGCGAACGCCTTCAAGGTGGCCTTGAGGCCGTCGAAGATGAACTGCTGGACACCCGTGTACTGGAACGGGTCCCACTTGGCCGACTCGAACTGGCCGGTGTCCTCGAACCGCATGATCACGAAGACCAGGAAGCCGGCCAGGGCCAGGGTGCCGACCACGCCGATGATCAGGTTGCGTCGGCGTGCCTTGGGGCCCGGTACGTCGAACAGCACGCTCGCTTCGCGGCTCATCGGACCACCGCCAGCTTCTTCTCCAGCGCGGCCAACAGCGCGCTCATGGTCAAGGTGATGATCAGGTAGCCGATCGCGATCCACACCAGGACCCACAACGACTTGTAGCCGTTCTCGATCATCGTCGAGCTGGTGCCCATGAGTTCGGTGGTGTTGAAGGCGCTGGCGATGGCCGAGTTGCGGACCATCGCGATCAGCAGGCTGCCGATCGGCGGGACCGCCGCCCGACCGGCCTGCGGCAGCACGATCTGGCTCAGCGTCTGGGTGAAGGACATGCCCAGGCTGCGGGCGGCCTCGGCCTGGCCGATCGGGACGGTGTTGATGCCCGAGCGGATCGCCTCACAGATGAAGGCGGCGGTGTACGTGCTCAGCGCGATGACCGCGAACTGGAAGAAGGAGAAGTTGAACCGCAGCTTGGGGAAACCGAGCGCGACGGCGAAGAAGATCAGCGTCAAAGGGGTGTTGCGGAAAAGATTGACGTACGCGGCGCCGAACCAGCGCAGGGGCGGCACCGGCGAGACCCGACACGCGGCTATCAGCGTGCCGAGCAGAAGCGACGCGATCCCACAGACGACGGTCAGCTTGAGCGTCCCGACGAAGCCGTGCCGCAAGAGATCCCAGTTGTCCTGGATCACTTCGAGCATCGTGATCGAGCCCTCCTCTCCGTGATCGTGGGGTCAGGGGTTGGGTTGACGGCCCGTTCCCCTGCTCACCTGCGGCGGGGACGGGAGGGGTCGTGCACCGGCCGGTCCCGGGGGAGCCGGAACCGGACGGCGCACGACGTGCGAGCGGCGACGAGGCGCGAGGTGCGTCAGTAGCGAACGAGCGCCGGGATGGCCGGGGCGGCCGAGCCGGACAGGCCGAGCGTGGCGTCGTACGCCTTCTTCCAGTCGCCGTTCTTCTCGTGCGCCTCCAGGGCGTCGCTGACCGCGTTGCGGAACACCGCGTCGTCCTTGTTCAGGCCGACGCCGTAGTTCTCCACGGTGAACGGCTCGCCGACCACCTTGAGCGCGGCCGGGTCCTTGGCCGCGTAGCCCTTGAGGATCGCGTCGTCGGTGGAGACCGCGTCGACCTGGTTGGAGAGCAGGTTCTCGACACACAGCGAGTAGGTGTCGAACACCCGGGTGGTGGTGTCGGGGAACTTGGACTGCAGGTTCTGCAGCGGGGTGGAGCCCTTGGCGGAGCACACCGTCTTGCCCTTGATGGTGTCCTTGCCGGTGATCGAGGTCTCGTTCTTGCGCACCAGCAGCGACTGGCCCGCGATGTAGTACGGACCCGCGAAGGACACCTGCTCCTTGCGCTTGTCGGTGATGCTGTAGGTGCCGACGTAGTAGTCGATGTCACCGTTGACCAGCGCGTTCTCACGGTTGGTCGACGCGATCGCCTTGAACTCGATCTTGTCCGGGCCGAAGCCGAGGTCGGCCGCGATCATCTTGGCGATCTCGATGTCGAAGCCGGAGTACTTGCCGGTGGCCGGGTCCTTGGAGCCGAGGAAGGGCTGGTCCTCCTTGGCGCCGACGATCAGCTTGCCGCGCTTCTTGGCGTTTTCGAAGGTCTTCGAGCCGGTGAGCGCCGCGTCCGCCTTGGGCGTGTAGGACGGCAGCTCGGGCTTGGCGGCACCGGGCGCGCCGGGCGCACCCTGCGAACCGCCGGTGCTGCCGCCCGGAGTCTTGGCCTCCGGCGAACCGTCCTTGCCACACGCGGTACCGAACAGGGCGAGCACGGCGATGCCGGCGACGGCCACGGATGAGCGCATCTTCATGATCAACGTCCTTGGGTGAAAGAGGAGAGCGGCCTGACGACAGACGAACCGCGGGGTGCGAAGCGTGAGTTGCGCGATCGGGCGCACTGGGGGCGCCCGATGCGGCTCAGTGGTGCAGGATCTTGGAGAGGAAGTCCCGAGCACGATCGCTGCGCGGGTTGCTGAAGAACTCGTCGGGCGTGTTCTCCTCGACGATGCGGCCGTCGGCCATGAAGATCACCCGGTTCGCGGCGGAGCGCGCGAAGCCCATCTCGTGGGTCACCACGACCATCGTCATGCCCTCGGCGGCCAGGTCGCGCATGACCTCCAGGACCTCGTTGATCATTTCCGGGTCGAGTGCGGAGGTGGGCTCGTCGAAGAGCATCACCTTGGGCTCCATGGCCAGCGCCCGGGCGATCGCGACGCGCTGCTGCTGACCACCGGAGAGCTGCGAGGGGTACTTGTCCGCCTGGCTGCCCACACCGACCCGGTCCAGCAGTTCGTGTGCCCGGCGGGTGACCACGTCGGCCTTCTCGCGACGCACCTTGAGCGGGCCCAGCGTCACGTTCTGGAGCACGGTCTTGTGCGCGAACAGGTTGAACGACTGGAACACCATGCCCACGTCCGAGCGCAGCCGGGCGAGGTCGCGGCCCTCCTGCGGGAGGAGGTTGCCGTCGATGGTGATCCGGCCGCCGTCGATCGCCTCCAGCCGGTTGATCGTGCGGCACAGCGTCGACTTTCCCGATCCGGACGGACCGATGACGACGACGACCTCGCCCTTGTGGATCGTCAGGTCGATGTCCTGCAACACGTGCAGGGCGCCGAAGTGCTTGTTGACGTTCTCCAACACGACGAGGGGCTCGCCGGGGTGCGCGTCCTTGCCGATGTCGCGCTTGGTGAGCACCGGCGGCTTCGGTGCGATGTCAGAGGCATCCGTCGTCACGATGGCGGGCTCCGTCCAGAGTCGTCCCGTATCTTTTTGCGCGACCGGGTGGCAGGTGGGTTCGAGAGTCTCCCGGCGAGGCCGGGTGGTGCGTGACACTAAGGCAGGCAACACCCCCCCAGTCAGTGCACTTGAGCTTGTCTTGAGGTCAAGAGTCGGTAACGGACCGTCAGATGTGAGGAACCACGTGCGCCTCCTGCTCGTCGAGGATGATCTGCGAGTCGCCGCGCCGCTACGCGCGGTTCTGGGCCGGCACGGCTTCACCGTGCGGCATGCCACCACCGGCGAGGAGGCCCTCGCCGCGCTCGACGACGTGCCGGACGTGGTGCTGCTCGACCTGTCGCTGCCCGACCACGACGGCTTCGAGGTGTGCAGTCGGATCCGCCGGCTGTGCGACGTCCCGGTGATCATGGTCACCGCGCGCGCGGACATCCGATCGCGCATACACGGGCTGAACCTGGGCGCCGACGACTACGTCACCAAGCCCTACGACATCGGCGAACTCCTGGCCCGCATACACGCGGTGAGCAGACGCACGCGCAGTGACGCACCCGCTGCGGAGAGTGCGCCGGCCGCCAAGGGGCCCGGCGGCATCGAGTTGGACCCGGCCACCCGGCGGGTCACCGTGGGCGGAGTCGATGTGGTGCTCACCCGCAAGGAGTTCGACCTGCTCGCCCTACTGGCACAACGCCCGGGCGTGGTGTTTCGCCGCGAACAGATCATCAGCGAGGTCTGGCACACGAGCTGGGCGGGCAACAACCGCACCCTGGAGGTGCACGTCGCGTCGCTGCGTTCCAAGCTCGGCAATCCGGCGATCGTCGAGACGGTGCGCGGCGTGGGCTACCGTGTCGTTCCCGAGGCCTGATCCCACCGGCTTCCCGACGGATCGTCACCGGCCCCTGTGCGTACCCGCCTGCTCGCCCTGCTCCTCGCCCTGATGACCGCGGTGCTGATCGCGCTCGGCATCCCGTTGGCGATCTCCCGCGCGTCCGCGCATCAGCAGGAGCTGATCCGCGATCGGGTGGACGACCTCACCCGCTTCGTTTCGGACACCCAGCTCACCGTCGTCTCGGACACCCTGCGCGCGCAGACCGACGTCGGCCGACCGCCCGGCCCGGACGCGACCGACCTGGACATGTTGCGCTCCGAACTGGAGCGATACCAGGACGTCTACGGCATCCGGGTCGGTGCTTTCGATCGACGCGGCCAGCCGATCGCCGTGTCCCGCCCGGGATTTCGGGTCGATCCGCGCTCGCCGGCGTTCACCGAGGCGCTCGCCGGGCGGCGCAGCGACGACCCCGGGCAGGTGTGGCCCTGGCAGCGGGATCGCATCGTGGTGGCGGTCCCGGTGATCCACCGCGGCGACGTGGTGGCGGTCGTGTTGACCGACTCGCCGACCGGCCGGATGCGTTCGCAGATCCAACGGGTATGGCTGATTCTGGTCGCCGGCGAGGTGGTCGCGGTGCTGGCCGCGCTGCTGCTCGCGACCCGGCTCACCGGCTGGGTGTTGCGCCCGGTCCGGGTGCTCGACTCGGTGACCCACGAGATCGCCACGGGTCGGCTCGGAGCGCGCGTGGCCGGCGCCCAGGGGCCGCCGGAACTACGGCGGCTGGCAAGGTCGTTCAACGAGATGGCGGATCACGTGGAGACCGTCGTGGACCAGCAGCGGGCGTTCGCCGCGGACGCCTCGCACCAACTGCGCAACCCCCTGTCCGCGCTGTTGTTGCGGATCGAGGAGCTGGGGCTGTCGTTGCCGCCCGGCCACGGCGAGACGCTGGACGGCGTGCGCGACGAGGGTCGGCGGCTCACCCATGTCCTGGACGAACTCCTGGAGTTGGCCCTGGCCGAGAACGCCCGCCCGTCCGCCCGGGCGGTGGACGTGGCGGCCCTGGTGCACGAACGGGTGGACGCCTGGCAGACGTTGGCCCGCAGCCGCGGTCGCCGGTTCGAGCAGGAGGGCCCGCTCGCGCTGACCGGCAACGTGGACCCGGTCACCCTGGGCAGCGCGCTGGACGCGATCCTGGACAACGCGCTCAAGTTCGCCCCCGAGGACACCACGATCACCGTGGCGTGTTCGGCGGTGGGCAGCGAGGTGGAGATCCGGGTCAGCGACCGCGGCCCGGGACTCACCTTCGAGGAGATGCGCCGGGTGGGCGACCGGTTCTGGCGCAGCCCGCGACACCAGAACGTGGACGGCTCCGGCCTGGGCCTGTCGATCGCCCGCACGCTGCTCGCGGCGAGCGGCGGGCGGATCGACTTCGCCGCGCGCGAGGGTGGCGGGCTGACCGTCACGCTGACCGTGCCCCGGGCCGACTGAGCCGCCCGGGACCGGTCGACGGCCGCCGCTATTCGGCCACCCGGCACTGCGGCGCGCGCGGCTGGGGCAGGCCCAGCGGGCGCAGCCGCACGTCGTAGGCCCGCTGCCAGTCGCCGTTGGCGATGTGCCGGTTCAGCGCCCCGCACACCGCGTCCGCCAGGGCGACGTCGCCCTTGCTCAGGCCCACCCCGTACGGCTCGTCCGAGAACGGCCGGCCCAGGATCCGCAGCGTGCCCGGATGCTGGGCGACGAAGCCGGACAGGATCGCGTCGTCGGTGCTGACCCCGCGCACGTTCTTGGCCAACAACTCGTCCACGCACTCCGAATACTTGCCGCGTTCCTGCACCTTCATGGTCGGGAACTCGGAGCGGATCCGGTTCGCCGACGTCGACTCGCGCACCACGCACACCGCGCTGTCGGCGAGGTCCTCGGGACCGTTGACGTCCGGCTCGTCCGTGCGGACCAAAAAGTCCTGGCCGGCGATGAAGTACGGCCCGGCGAACGAGACCTTCTGCGACCGGGCGGCGTTGATCGTGTAGCTGGCCACGACCAGGTCGACCTGACCGCTGGTGATCCGGTACTCGCGGTTCTGCGTCTCCACGTCCATGAACGTGACGCGGTCCTTGAAGCCGAGATCGTCCGCGATCATCCGCGCGACGTCGTCGTCGAAGCCCTGATACGCCTGCTCGCCGGTGCGCACGCTCCACCCGGGCTGGTCCGGCTTGACGCCGATGATGATCCGACCCCGGGCCACCATCTCCCGGTACGTCGGCGAGTTCTTGCGCAGATTGGCGAGCGGGTCGGGGGCGTGCGTGCCGCCCTCGGCCCGGTTGTTCTCCACCGCGAGCCAGGACGCGCCGACCGCGACCAACAGGAACGCCAACGCGGCGGGCAGCGCGATCCGGGTGCGCCGCCACCACCCGGCCCGGCCCGCGGGCCGCGACGCCGGTTCCTCGGGTGGGCCCTCGCCCGCGTAGGTGGCCTCGACGCCCTCGTCCGGCTCGCGCCGGGGCAGCGGGTCGCCGCCCCAGGTCACCGGCACCGAGTCCTGCACCACTCGGGTGAGCAGCGCGTCGGTCTCCTTGGCGTCCAACCGCCGGAGCGGATCCTTGCGCAACAGGCCCATGATTACCGGCTCCAGCGGACCGGCGTGCCGAGGCGGTGCGGGCGGCGCGTTCACCACCGCGTCCACCACCTCCACGGGGGAGGCCCGACGAAACGGCGCGAGACCCTCGACCATCTCGTACAGGGTCGCGCCGAGCGACCACAGGTCGGAGGCCGGATCCAGCGCGTCCGGCGGGTCGGCGAGCGTGTGCTCGGTCGAGCCGTTGTCGGTCAGCACGCCGCCGCGGCCCCGGGCGAACTGTTCGGCGCGCTCGGGCGCGAGATAGCCCGGGGTGCCGAGCAGTTCGCCGAACTGGGTCACCTGGGGCGCGTCGGCGAAGGTGGCGATGCCGAAGTCGGTGAGCACCACCCGGCCGTCCATGCCCAAGAGCACGTTCGCCGGCTTCACGTCCCGGTGCAGGACGCCCTTGGCGTGCGCGGCGCGCAGCGCGCGTAGCACGTCGAGGCCGATCCGGGCCGCCTCGGCGTGGTCGAGCCGACCCTCCGCGCGGATCACGTCGGCCAGCGAGCGCGAGATCACCAATTCCATGACGATCCACGGCAAACCGTCCTCTTCGAAGACGTCGTGCACCGTCACCACGTTCTCGTGGCGGATCCGGGCCGCGGCGATCGCCTCGCGCTTGCTGCGCTCCAGCCAGGACCGCTGCGAGCCCGCGTCCAAGGACTTCGGCAGCAGCAACTCCTTGACCGCGACCTCGCGGCCGAGGGCGGTGTCCACAGCCAGCCAGACCTCGCCCATACCGCCTCGGCCGAGACTGCGGCTGAGGCGGTAACGATTGTTCAGTATTCGGCCGATCTCCCCCTCGGACACCGCGGTCGCACCCTCCTCCCGAGCAAGCGGGCCTCCCTGACCATGTGTGCGGCCTTCCCCCCGGTCGGCTCACAGCGTCGGTTCGGGGACCGCGGACGGTCTGGCCTACAAGCTCAGAGCGTAGATGTCGGTCCCGAACACGATGACACGAACCCAGCATGTGCCATCGGAGCCGCTTCGCGCGACGCCCTGGGCATCACGATCTGTCCGATCAGGGTTTCACCGATCGGTACCACCGCTGGGCACCCGTGTGCAGCGGGAGCGGATCGGTGAAGATCGCCGTCCTGGGGTCGACCAACTGGGCGGCGTGCACCTCGCGTCCGATCGCCTCCCGGTTCTCCATCACCGTCTCGGTCACCCGCCTGATCAGCTCCGGATCCTGCGCGGCCCGGGTGACCAGCAGGTTCGGCACCGCGATGGTGGGCGTCTCGGTGCCGCCGGGATAGGCGTCCGCGGGCACCACCGCCTCGCGGTAGACCGGCCCGTAGCGATCGCGCAGCTTGCCCGCGAGGTCGCCCAGCGGCACCAGCCGCAACGACCAGTGCTCGGCCAGGTCGGAGACCGCCCCGGTGGGCAGCCCACCGGACCAGAAGAACGCGTCCACCGTGCCGTCGCGCAGCCGCTGGGTGGCCTCGCCGATGCCGATCGGGACCGGGGTGACGGCCCGCTCCAGGTCGCCCATGCCCACCTCGCTCAGCAACCGGCGAGTGATCAACTCCACGCCCGACCCCGGCAGTCCCACCACCACCCGACGCCCGCGCAGGTCGGTGATCTTTTGCACCGGCGAACCGACCGGCACCACCAGTTGCACGTAGTCGTCGTACAACCGGGCGACCGCGCGCAGTCGTTCCCGGTCGCCCGGCCCCAGATCGGCCACCGCGTCGGCGGTGGCGATGCCGAAGGTGTCCACGCCCTCGATCACCCGGCGCAGGTTCTCCACCGACCCGCCGCTGGAGTCCACCGTGACCTTGACGTCCAGGTCCGCGGACAGCCGAGGTCGCAACAGTTCGCCGTAGCGGTGGTAGACACCGGTCGGCACTCCCGTGGCCAGCGAGACCGGTCCACCCGGAGTCGGCCGGTCCTCCCGCGAGAAGATCAGATACCCGCCGACCAGGCACAACAGCACCAGCGCGATCAGCCCGACCCGAACCGGGCCGGGTCGGCGCGCGCAGGCGTCGCGCAGGGAAACGGGGAGGAACGACAAGGAGGGCACGGCCGCGATATTGCCATGGAGGTCGGCCACACACGCTCGGAAGCAAACCCCGTACCCTGTCGGGTGTTATGACTGCGCGAAGCTATGAGGTCCGCACCTACGGGTGCCAGATGAACGTCCACGACTCCGAGCGGCTGTCCGGTCTGCTGGAGGACGCGGGATACGTGCGCGCGCCCAAGGGGGAGTCGGCCGACGTGGTCGTCTTCAACACGTGCGCCGTCCGCGAGAACGCGGACAACAAGCTGTACGGGAACCTGGGCCACCTCGCGCCCGCGAAGGCCGAGAACCCGGACATGCAGATCGCGGTCGGCGGCTGCCTCGCGCAAAAGGACCGGGACACCATCGTGCGCAAGGCGCCGTGGGTGGACGTGGTCTTCGGCACGCACAACGTGGGCTCGCTGCCGGTGCTCCTGGAGCGGGCCCGGGTCGAGCAGGAGGCCCAGGTCGAGATCCTGGAGTCGCTCGACGTCTTCCCCTCCACGCTGCCCACCCGGCGCGAGTCGGCGTACGCGGCGTGGGTGGCGATCTCGGTGGGCTGCAACAACACCTGCACGTTCTGCATCGTGCCCGCGCTGCGCGGCAAGGAGAAGGACCGCCGCCCGGGCGACGTGCTCGCCGAGATCGAGACGCTGGTCGGCGAGGGTGTGATCGAGGTCACCCTGCTCGGCCAGAACGTCAACGCGTACGGCTCGGACATGGGCGATCGCGAGGCGTTCTCCAAGCTGCTCCGCTCGTGCGGGCGCGTCGAGGGCCTGGAGCGGGTGCGCTTCACCTCGCCGCACCCGCGCGACTTCACCGACGACGTGATCGCGGCGATGGCCGAGACGCCGAACGTGATGCACCAGTTGCACATGCCGCTGCAATCCGGCTCGGACACGATGTTGCGCGCGATGCGCCGCTCCTACCGCCAGGATCGGTACCTGGGGATCATCGAGCGGGTCCGGGCGGCGATGCCGGACGCGGCGATCTCCACCGACATCATCGTGGGCTTCCCCGGCGAGACCGACGAGGACTTCGAACAGACCCTGCACACCGTGCGCGAGGCCCGGTTCGCCGCCGCGTTCACGTTCCAGTACTCCAAGCGCCCGGGCACCCCGGCGGCCACCATGGACGGCCAGGTGCCCAAGGAGGTCGTCACCGAGCGCTACCAGCGGCTGCTCGCGCTCCAGGAGGAGATCTCCTGGACGGAGAACCGCACCCAGGTCGGCCGCACCCTGGAGGTGCTGGTCGCCGAGGGCGAGGGGCGCAAGGACCACGACACCGCGCGGCTGTCCGGGCGGGCCCCGGACAACCGCCTCGTGCACTTCGAACGCCCCGCCGACGGGGTGCGCCCCGGCGACATGGTCTCGGTCGAAATCACCTACGCCGCGCCGCACCACCTGCTCGCCGAGCGGCCGCCCCTGGCGATCCGGCGCACCCGCGCGGGCGACGCGTGGGAACGCCGCAACGCGGCCCCCGCGGCCAAGCCCGGCGTGCTGCTGGGCATGCCGCAAATCGGCGCCCCGGCGCCGGTGCCGGCGCCGACCGGGGTCGTCTGCTGCGACTGAGCACCGCTCAGCTCACGTTCCACCCGAGCAGCACCGGCTGTTCGCGCTCGAAGCCGAGCGTGGACAGCCGGGCGGTCTCCAGCCGGAACAGCCGGCCGTCCCGGGGCGGCAGGCCCAGCCAGCGGGCGGTCAGCACCCGGAGCAGGTGGCCGTGGGCGACCAGCACCGCGTCCTCGCCGCCTTCCAGGACCGGCCGCACCAGATCCAGCACCCGGTCCACCCGGCGACCCACGTCGGCGATCGACTCGCCCGGATGCGCGGCGTCGCCGGGAACGACCCCGTCCCGCCACAGGGACCAGCCCGGGGTGCTCTCGCGGATCTCGTTCGTGGTGATGCCCTCGTAGCCGCCGTAGTCCCACTCGACCAGATCCGGTTCGAGCCGCCCGCCGGTGATCCCGGCCAGCTCCGCGGTGTGCCGGGCCCGGCTCAGCGGGCTGATCAGGGTGAGCCCGAACTCGCGCCCGGCCAGCAGATCGGCCACCGCCTTGGCCTGGGCCTCGCCGTCGGGGGTCAACGGGATGTCGGTGAGGCCCGTGTGCCGCCCGGACCTGCTCCACTCGGTCTCACCGTGTCGTACCAACATCAGTTCTCGCATGTGATCCATCCCATCACGCGACCCGAGAGGCGTCGCGGCGGCCACTTAGTACTCTCCCTGAATGCTCGTAGCCGCCGCGGTAGTCCCGTGCCCCCCGATGATCGTGCCCGAGCTGGCCCGCGGGGCCGTAGCGGAGCTGGACCCGCTGCGCGCGGCGTGTGATCAGGCGCTGGCCGCGCTGGTCGACAGCGCCCCGGACCGGCTGGTCGTGCTGGGCGCGGGCGGTGCGGACGCGAGCCTGGAGGCCGGCGGGATCGGCACGTTCGCGCCGTACGGGCTGGACCTGGAGGTCACCCTCGGCGCCGGCGCGCCCCAACCGCTCTCGCCCGCGCTGACCGTCGGCGCCTGGCTGCTGGGCCGCTCGCCGTGGGCCGCCGACCGGATCGCCGCGGGGACCGCGCCGAGCCCGGTGAGCGCGGCGCAGATCGCCGCGGACGCCGATCCGGCGCGCTGTGCGACCCGGGGCGCCGAACTGGTCGCGGGCCCGGATCGGGTCGCGCTCCTGGTGGTCGGGGACGGGTCCGCGTGCCGGACCGAGAAGGCACCGGGCTACCTCGACCCGCGCGCCGAAGCGTACGACCGCGCACTGGGCGCGGCGCTCGCCGACGCCGACCCGGACGTGCTCGCCGCGCTGGACCCGGCGCTCGCCCGGGAGTTGTGGGTGGCCGGCCGCCCCGCCCTGCAGGTACTGGCCGGCGCCGCGGGCCCGGGTCGAGGGGGCCGGCTGCTCTACGCCGAGGCGCCCTACGGCGTCGGCTACTTCGTGGCGCTCTGGTCCTGACGGGGAAACGCTCCGCTCCCCGACGAAAAAGCGGGCGGTGTCGCCTCGGGCGCGTCGCCGCCGGCCTTGCGGTCCAGCGCCTCCTTGGCCTTGTCCGAGGCACCCCGGATCTTGTCGGAGTGCTTGCCGCCGGTCTTGCGGTCGGCCATCTCGGCGGCCTTGTCGATGCCCTTGTCGGCCTTGTCGCCGTGCTGACCGAGCAGCCCCTCGGCCTTGGCCTTGATGTTGTCGAAGACACCCATGTCCTGCTCCTTCTCGGATGCGCCCGCCGCGACCTGCGCTGCGGCTGCGTCCCCAGGAGTCCGGGGAGCGGGCGTGGTGGCCGCCGCCTCGACCGGTTCGGCCTCGGCGTCGGCCGATGGCTGCGTCGCGGGCCGGTCCTCGACCAGCGTGGCGGTGTCCGGGCCCGCCGGGTTCTGCGAGCAGCACGAGCCGCTCTCCTGTGCCGTACTCGGACGTCGCTTGAACCAGTCGAAAACACTCACAATTTCTCCTTGACCGTATGTCTGTGGTCGTTGTCGTGCATTTCGGCGGCGGGCCGGGATCGGTCCGCTGCGCCATCCGGGGCACTGCCGCGCCGCCCGGAGTACCGCCGCCCGGAGTACATGGGTCGCCGGAGATCAACGAGAGCGCGCGGAGCCGGTCACGACCTCGCGCCCGGCCGTACCGCAACGAGGGACGGCACGAGCGGGTGCGGAGATCCGGCAGACTTGGGGGGTGAGTCCCCGTGTCATAGCCGTCGTCGGCCCCACTGCGGCCGGAAAGTCCGATCTGGGGGTCGCCTTGGCCCGCGCGCTGGACGGGGAGGTGATCAACACCGACTCCATGCAGCTCTACAAGGGCATGGACATCGGCACCGCCAAACTGACCGTCGCCGAGCGCGCCGGCGTCCCGCACCACCTGCTCGACGTGTGGGAGGTGACCAGCTCCGCCAGCGTGGCCGAGTATCAGCGCGACGCGCGGGCGGTGGTGGACGACCTGTTGGCCCGCGGCCGCACGCCCGTGCTGGTCGGGGGTTCGGGGCTGTACGTGCGCGCGGTGCTGGACGACCTGGAGTTCCCCGGCACCGACCCCGAGATCCGGGCCCGCCTGGAGGCCGAGGCCGAACGGGTGGGGCCCGGGCCGCTGCACGCGCGGCTGGCCGCGGCCGATCCGCCCGCCGCCGCGGCGATCCTGCCGGGCAACGCCCGCCGGATCGTGCGCGCGCTGGAGGTCATCGAGCTCACCGGGCGCCCGTTCACCGCCACGCTGCCCACCCACCGCTCGCTCTACGACAGCGTGCAGATCGGGGTGGACGTGCCACGCCCGGTACTGGACGAGCGGATCACCGCGCGGGTGGACCGGATGTGGGCGGCGGGGCTGGTCGAGGAGGTGCGCGAACTGGTCGGGGTCGGGCTGCGCGAGGGCCGGACCGCCTCGCGCGCGCTGGGCTACGCGCAGGTGCTGCGGATGCTCGCGGGCGAGTGCTCCGACGAACAGGCCCGCGAGGACACCGTGCGCACCACCCGTCGGTTCGCCCGCAGGCAGGACACCTGGTTCCGCCGGGACCCGCGGATCCAGTGGTTGGAGCACTCCCGGGACGATCTCCTGGACGCCGCGCTCGAACGGGTGATCAGACCCGGATAGGGGTGTTGCGGGTGGGGTGTGCGTGGCACGGTGGGAGGTCCGTGACATACCCGAACACACCTCTCGGGGGAGGCGGTCGTGATCCGCTCTGTTCGTCGCGCCATGGCGCTGGGTACGGCGCTGGGGCTCGCATTGACCATTCCGGGAGTGGCGTCCGCGCATCCCGGCGAGTCGGCCGGCCCGCCGACCAAGCAGCCGGTGGTCACCGGCCGGGGCGGCGCGGTCTCCAGCGTCGACCCCGACGCCACCCGGATCGGACTGGACGTGCTGCGTCGAGGCGGCAACGCGGTGGACGCCGCGGTGGCCACGGCCGCCGCCCTGGGGGTCACCGAGCCGTACTCGTCCGGGATCGGCGGCGGCGGCTACTTCGTCTACTACGACGCGCGCAGTCGCACGGTGCGCACCCTGGACGGCCGGGAGACGGCGCCCGCCCGGATGGACAAGGACGCCTTCCTGGATCCGGCCACCGGGTTGCCGATCCCGTTCGACCAGGGGGTCAACTCGGGGCTCTCGGTGGGCGTTCCCGGCACCCCGCAGACCTGGGACACCGCCCTGCGCAGGTGGGGCACCACCAACCTGCGCGCGGCGCTGGAGCCCGCGCGGGCGTTGGCCGAGCGCGGGTTCGTGGTCGACTCGACCTTCCACGACCAGACCGCGGCGAACGCGACCCGGTTCGACGACATCACCCCGACCGCGCGCCTGTTCCTGCCGGGCGGCGCGCCGCCGGTGGTGGGCAGCGTGTTCCGCAATCCGGATCTGGCCCGCACCTACGAGCAGTTGGGCCGCAACGGCGTGGACTGGTTCTACCGGGGCGGGCTCGGCCGCGAGGTGGTGCGGACCGCGCAACAACCGCCGGTGGCGCCGGGCGCCGACCGGGTCTTTCGGCCGGGTCTGATCGACACCGGCGACCTGGCCCGCTATCGGGTCCTGGAACAGCGCCCCACGCATGTCGACTTCCGCGGCCTGGACGTCTACGGCATGGCGCCGTCCTCGTCCGGCGGGTCCACGGTGGGCGAGGCGCTCAACATCCTGGAGACCACCGATCCGCGTCGGCAGGACGAGGTCGCCGCGACGCACCACTACCTGGAGGCGTCCCGCCTCGCGTTCGCCGACCGCAACCGCTACGTCGGCGACCCCGCCGCGGTGGACGTGCCGCTTCGGGGCCTGCTCGCGGACGGCTACGCGAGGGAGCGCGCGTGCCTGATCGACCCCGAACACGCCGCGGTGAGTCCGGTTCCGCCGGGTGATCCCAGGCCGCCGTACGACCGGGGTTGCCGACCCACCGGCACGCCGGAGGCGAGCGAGCCGGCCGAGGGGTTGTCCACGACGCACCTGGTCACCGCCGACCGCTGGGGCAACGTGGTGTCGTACACGCTGACCATCGAGCAGACCGGCGGCAGCGCGATCACCGTGCCCGGGCGCGGTTTCCTGCTCAACAACGAGCTGACCGACTTCAACTTCGCGCCGCTCACCCCCGGTGTGTTCGACCCGAACCTGCCCGCGCCGGGCAAGCGCCCGCGCAGCAGCATGTCGCCGACCATCGTGCTCCGCGACGGCCGTCCGTTCATCGCGGTCGGCTCGCCCGGCGGCGCGACCATCATCACCACCGTGCTCCAGGTGCTGACCGGGCGGCTGGACCGGGGCCTGTCGTTGCCGCAGGCGGTCGCCGCACCGAGGTTGTCCCAACGCAACGGCGCGGCCACCGAGGTCGAGCCCGGCGTGCCCGCGCCGCTGCGCGCGGCCCTGGAACAACGCGGGCACGTGCTCAAGGCGAATCCGGAGATCGGCGCCGCCGCCGCGCTGGAGTTCCTCCCGGGCGGCCGGGTCCAGGCCGTCGCGGAGCCCACCCGCCGAGGCGGCGGCGCGGCGGGAGTGGTTCGTCCCGGCTGATAACGGGCCGGACGGCCCACGACCACCGAGCGCGGCCCCGGTACGAAACCCATCGGGGCCGTGCTCGGCCACGCCCTAGGATTGTCGGGTGAGCACTCTGCACTTCTTCAAGGGCCACGGCACCGAGAACGACTTCGTGATCGTGCCGGACGCGGACGGCGAGTTCGTCCCGACCACCGAGCAGGTCGCCGCGCTGTGCGATCGGCGCGCGGGCATCGGCGGCGACGGGCTGTTGCGGGTGGTGCGCTCGGCCAAGGATCCGGCCGCCGAGCGCATGGCCGGCGAGGCCGAGTGGTTCATGGACTACCGCAACTCCGACGGGTCGATCGCCGAGATGTGCGGCAACGGCGTGCGGGTGTTCGCCCGGCATCTGGTCGAGCAGGGTCTGGCCGAGGCGGGCGAACTGCGGGTGGCCACGCGCGGTGGGATCAAGACGGTCACCGTGCCGATCGAGGGCCCGGTCACGGTGGACATGGGCGTGCCCCGACTGCCCGATTCCACCGGGATCGGGGTCGACGTCGAGGGGCGGGTGCGGCCCGCGACCAACGTCGACATGGGCAACCCGCACGCCGTGGTCTTCGTCGAGGACCTGGCCCAGGCGGGGCACTTGTACACGGCGCCGACGGTCTCTCCCCAGGGGGCGTATCCGGACGGGGTCAACGTCGAGTTCGTGGTGCGCCGGGCGCCGGGGCACGTGGCGATGCGGGTGCACGAGCGCGGCTCCGGGGAGACCCGGTCGTGCGGCACCGGGGCGTGTGCGGTGATGGTCGCCGCGGCGCGGGCCGACGGCGCGGAGCCGGCCGTGTCCGGCGAACCGGTCACCTACACGGTGGATCTCCCCGGTGGTCGGCTGCTGATCACCGAGCGGGTGGACGGCCACATCGAGATGACCGGCCCGGCCGTGATCGTCGCCGAGGGACGGGTGGATCTCGACCGCCTGTGAGGCACGATCCGCGACGTCGCCGCGCGGGACGAGGGTGCCGCGGAGCCCTGTGCACGTCCGATGCTCCGTGATAGGTCTTGCATGATCCGGTCAAGCAAGGCTGTCTTGGGGAGACACCAGCATGAGCAGCATGGACACGGCACGTGAGACCACCCGCGCGGTGAAGAAGACGGTGCAGGCGGCGGGGGCCTTCTTCTTCGCGCCGCACACGCTGGAGCGGGGTGCGGAACTGGGCCTGGACGGCGTGACCCTGTACGTCGCCGGTCGCGGCGGGGTGCTGGGTGACGTGGACGACGACGCGGTGGTCCGCGCGTTCCACCACTTCACCGCCGAGGCCCTGCTGGCGCTGTGGGAGGCGGGCCGCAAGCTCGCGCCGCCCGCGCGGGTGGGCGAGTTGTACGCGGACTGCGCCCGGGAGTGGGGCCGCACCCACCTCGCGGACCTGCCCGAGGTGGAGCGACTCGCCGAGATCACCACCTCGATCGTGCGCGCGAACGACCTGGCCGGCCTGGCTCCGCTGTACTCGGCCTGGCGCGATGTACCTCTTGCGGATGACGCCCCCGCCCGGCTCGCGCAGAACCTGCAGACGCTGCGTGAGCACCGGGGCGGCCTGCACATCGTGGCGCTGGCCGCACACCGCCTCACCGCGCTGGAGGCGCAGGTGGCCGAGGGCAGTCCGTACCTGGAGTTCTACGGGCACCGGAAGCCGTTTCCCGAGGTCACAGCCGAATCGGCGGAGCGGTATCGGGCCGCGGAGGAGCTCACCGACGAGCTCGTGGCGGCCGGTTACGCGGTCCTGAGCGAGGCCGAGGCGGCCGATTTCGCCGCGTTGGAGCCGGCTCTGGGTGCCCGATTGGCGCACTGACGCGGCCGGTCGGTCCCGGTACCGGGGTCCGGGAGAACCCCGAGACGTGTCCTGCCTGGAGGTGGACCGCCTCGGGGGTCTCTCCTGCCAGGGAAGGACTCGGCTTACCCGACGCCGGACCGACGCGGGGCGGGGGCGGTCCTTCCTAGCCTGGGTATCAGGAAAGCGGGGAAGTGGTCGCGCGTTCGGGCGGCGGGCCCCGCCCCGACCCAAGGAGAAACCATGTCTGCCCGCAACCGTCGATTGGCTCTGCTGGTCCCGCTGGTCGCGCTCCCGTTGGCGCTCACCGCGTGTGAATTCAACGTGGACACCGACGGACACGAGGCGGAGAAGAAGACCACGTCCTACGACGTGTCGCAGAGCGTGCGCTCGATCAAGGTGGACAGCAACGCGGGCAACGTCAAGGTGACGGAGGCCGACGTCAAGACGGTCAAGGTGACCGAGAAACAGCACTACGACAAGACCGCGCCGACGACCACGCACAACGTGGACGGCAACGGGCAACTGGTGCTCGACTACGACTGCGCGAGCAAGAAGGCCTGCTTCGTGGCGTACGAGGTGACCATTCCGCGCAGTGGCGCCGCGCTCGACATCCGCACCGACGCGGGCAACGTGACCCTGCGCGATGTGACCGGCACGCTCAACCTGCACACCAGCGCGGGCAAGATCGACGGCGAGGGGGTCACCTCGGACAAGGTGACCGCGCAGACCGGCGCCGGGTCGATCGACCTGACCTTCACCAAGGCGCCGAACGACGTGGACGCCAAGACCAACGCGGGCCGGGCGACGGTGCGGGTGCCGGGCGGGCAGCAGTACGCGGCGGACGTGTCCACCACGATCGGCGACACCGACGTCAAGGTCTCCCGCAACGACCAGTCGCAGCACAAGATCAAGGTGCACACCGACGCGGGGCAGGCGCGGCTGCTGACCTCGTGAGGTAGAGGTTCGGCGCGGTCGTGGTCGAGCCGCCGACGCGTTCGGGGTGAGCCGGTGGACGAACCGGCCGAAAACCCGGATGCCCCCGTGCGGGCCGTCGTGGGACCATCATGACGGCCGCCCCGGGGAATGGAGCGGCCCGCCGACTACGTTGAACAGGACGATATGACTTCTCGCTCACACCGCGCCGGACACGACGACACGGACTCGACTCATCTCGACGACGCCGACGGCTTCGACGACGGAGCGGCCTTCGACGGATTCGGATCGGGCGATGACGTCGGGGTTCGTCCGTTCGACTACGACGGCGATCAGTTCGACCGCGAGGACCGCGGGGCGTTGCGCCGGATCGCCGGTCTCTCCACGGAGCTGACCGACGTCACCGAGGTCGAATACCGACAGCTTCGCCTGGAACGGGTCGTGTTGGTCGGGGTCTGGACCGACGGCACCGCCGCGGACGCCGAATATTCACTCAAGGAACTCGCCGCGCTCGCGGAGACCGCGGGCTCGGAGGTGCTGGACGGGCTGATCCAGCGCCGGGACAAGCCGGACCCGGCGACCTACATCGGGTCCGGAAAGGCCAAGGAACTGCGCGACGTGGTGATCGCCACGGGCGCGGACACCGTGGTCTGCGACGGTGAGTTGACCCCGGGTCAGCTCATTCAGCTCGAAGACGTGGTCAAGGTCAAGGTCGTGGACCGCACGGCGTTGATCCTGGACATCTTCGCCCAGCACGCCAAGTCCCGAGAGGGCAAGGCGCAGGTCTCGTTGGCGCAGATGCAGTACATGCTGCCGCGCCTGCGTGGCTGGGGCGCCTCGCTGTCGCGCCAGATGGGTGGCGGCGGCGGTGGCGGGATGGCCACGCGTGGTCCCGGTGAGACGAAGATCGAGACCGATCGTCGGCGCATCCGGGAGAAGATGGCCAAGATGCGCCGCGAGATCGCGGACATGAAGAAGGCCCGGGACACCAAGCGGCAGGAGCGGCGTCGCAACGCCATCCCGTCGGTGGCCATCGCGGGCTACACCAACGCGGGCAAGTCCTCGCTGCTGAACCGGTTGACCGGTGCTGGTGTGCTGGTGGAGAACGCGTTGTTCGCGACGCTGGATCCGACGGTGCGCCGGGCCGAGACGCCCAGCGGTCGTGGGTACACGCTCGCCGACACGGTCGGTTTCGTGCGACACCTGCCGCACCAACTGGTCGAGGCGTTCCGCTCCACCCTGGAAGAGGTCGCCGACGCGGACCTGATCCTGCATGTGGTGGACGGCTCCGATCCCACGCCGGAGGCGCAACTGGCGGCCGTGCGCGAGGTGTTCACCGAGGTCGAGGCGCACAAGGTGCGCGAGATCGTGGTGGTGAACAAGGCGGACGCGGCCGATCCGGAGGTGCTCGCGCGGCTGTTGCGTCGGGAGAAGCACGCGATCGTGGTGTCGGCCCGTACCGGGCAGGGCATGGACGAGCTGCTCGCCTTGATCGACGAGGAACTGCCGCGCCCGGATGTCGAGATCGAGGTGGTCGTGCCGTACGAGCGCGGCGACCTGGTGGCGAAGGTGCACGCGACCGGCGAGCTGATGGCCACCGAGCATCGCGAGGCGGGCACCTGGCTGCACGCTCGGGTGGGTCGGCAACTCGCCGCCGAGTTGGAGCGGTTCGTGGTCGCCAACCGCTGACCGTCGGCCGGTCGGGCCCGGGTCGCACACGATGTTTGTGTGCGACCCGGGCCTTTGTCGTGTCCGAAGGCGGCTGTGCCGGGCGTGCTCAGCGTTTGCGTTTGAGGTTGTCCAGCATGCGGCGGGCGTCCTGGTCCAGGTAGGGGCCGGCGATCCAGGTGTGGCCGGCGCCGCTGAGCGCGCTGTTGCCGATCAGCCGCAGGGTGCCGTCGGGGGCGGTGGCGTACCAGCCGCCGCCGCTGGCGCCGGCGGTCATGGTGCAGCCGATCCGGAGCAGGGGCGGGCTGTTCGGGTCGACGGTCATCCGGCGCGGGTCCTGGGTGCAGGCGAACATGGTCAGTCCGTCGAAGGGGGCGTCCTGCGGGTAGCCGTACGCGCCGGCGTCGGTCAGGTCGCGTGGGGCGTCGAACCACACCGGCAGGGCGCGGCCGACGACCTCCTCCAGGCTGCGCGCGCTGCGGTCGGGATTCTTGACCTCGACGACCGCGTAGTCGTAGGCGGTGGCGGGTGACGTGGAGCCGGTGCCGCCGGCGCGCCATTGATCGGAGGTGGACACCGAGGTCGCCCACCACTGGCCGAACGGTGCGACCGGGCCCGGGTTGCCGAGGTTGGCCAGGGTGGCCTGGCCGCTGCTGTTGAACGCGGGTACGAATTGCAGGCTGTTGAACCAGGTGCCGCCGCGGCCGGCGTGTACGCAGTGGCCGGCGGTCCAGACCAGGTTGCTGCGGCCGGGGCGTTTGGGGTCGGCGACCACGGTGCCGGAGCAGACGGATGGGCCGTCGGGGGCTTCGAAGAAGAGTTTGCCGGCGGCGACGGTGCCGGCCGTGCCGGTGTAGGGGCGGGTCACCTGACGGGCTTGGACGGGTGGCGGTTTGGCCTCGGCGAGCACGTCCGGCAGGGGTCCTCGGGGCGGTTGCGGGCCGGGTTGCTCGGGTGCCGCGGTCGGGGCGGGTGGGCCGTCCTCACCCCTGGGGTCGCGGGGCTTGGCCCGGCTCATGCGTTCCGGGGTCCAGTGCGCGGGATCGCCGGGATCCGCGAGTGCCTCCGGCCCTCTGCCGTTGCCGTCGTCGTTGCTGACTCCGTTGAGTGTCAACGCCATGACGGTGCCCGTCACCAGCAGCGACACCGCCACCGTCAGCGTGACGAACAGCGTGCGAACGCCGCGCGTCAAGCGCCTACCTCCCCGTGTGCGCCCCCCGTATATGACCGCCCGACAGTATCGGAGGGCGTCGCGCCCGTGATCGGGCGGCGGTTCGGTCGTTGTCTGGGACAGGGGGCAGTCGACCCGGAGGCTGTCACTCGTTGTGGTGAGCATGTTGCTCCCGGTCATTCCTTCAAGGTAAGCCTTACCTAAATTCCGATCGCCCTCGTGGAGGTGCCGCAGTCATGACCGCCGCCCTGACCAGGCCGGACGACCGCTCCGGCATCGAGGACCCGGCGCCGGGCGCGCCGCCCGCCGATACCGCCGCGGCGGGCACGTCCGCGCCGGCCGGCACGCCGCCGGACCCCGCCTCGGCGGACGCGGCGTTCGTGCGTCCGGCGACCGGGGACACCGCTTCGCCGGCCACCACTTCCGGGCAGGCCGGGCGAATCGGTCATCAGCGCATCGGGCCGCCGCCCGCCGACGGGCCGGGCATCCTGCGTCGACAGGCCGCCCGCGAGTCGTCGGCGCGCACCTACGCGCGCTCGTTGCCGATCGTGCCGGTGCGGGCCCGGGGGATGACCGTCGAGGGGGCCGACGGCCGGCGCTACCTCGACTGCCTCTCCGGCGCCGGCACGCTCGCGCTCGGCCACAACCACCCCGTGGTGCTCGCGGCGATCCGCGCCGTGTTGGACACCGGCGCGCCGCTGCACGTGCTCGATCTGGCCACCCCGGTCAAGGACCGCTTCGTCGAGGAACTCTTCGCCACGCTGCCGCCGGAGTTGGCGCGCAACGGCCGGATCCAGTTCTGCGGGCCGGCCGGCACCGACGCGGTGGAGGCGGCGCTGAAGCTGGTCCGGACCGCGACCGGACGGCGTGGGGTGGTCGCGTTCACCGGCGCCTACCACGGGATGACCGCGGGCGCGTTGGCGGTCAGCGGCGACACCGCGATTCGCGACGCGATGGGCGCGGGCACCGGGGACACCGTGCGGCTGCCGTTCCCGCAGCACTATCGCTGCCCGTTCGGCACCGGCGGCGCCGAGGGCGAGCGGGTGGCCGCGCATTACGCGCGCACGCTCCTGGAGGACCCGAACGGCGGGGTGCCGGCGCCGGCCGGGATGATCGTGGAGCCCGTGCAGGGCGAGGGCGGGGTGTTGCCGGCGCCGGACGGCTGGCTGCGCGAGATGCGCCGGCTGACCGCGGAGCGCGGCATCGCGTTGATCGCCGACGAGGTACAGACCGGCCTGGGCCGGACCGGTGCGATGTGGGGCGTGGACCACGCCGGGGTGGTGCCGGACGTGATGGTCGTCTCCAAGGCGATCGGCGGCAGCCTGCCGCTCGCGGTGGTGGTCTATCGCGCCGAACTGGACCACTGGTGGCCCGGCGCGCACGCGGGCACTTTCCGCGGCAACCAGCTCGCGATGGCGGCCGGCACCGCGACGATCGCCTTCGTGCGCGAGCACCGGCTGCACGAGCGGGCGGCCCGGTTGGGGGCTCGGCTCGTGGGCGCGCTGCGCGACCTGATGCCCGGTCAGCCGGCGATCGGCGACGTGCGCGGGCGGGGGTTGATGCTGGGCGTGGAGATCGTCGTGCCGGACGCCGCCGCCGACGGGTGCGGGGCCCGGCCCGCGGCGCCCGCGTTGGCCCGCGCGGTGCGCCGCGAGGCGCTGGCTCGGGGGCTGATCGTCGAGTTGGGCGGGCGGCACGACAGCGTGGTGCGGCTGCTGCCGCCGCTGACGATGACCGACGTGCAGGCGGACGCGGTGTTGGAGCGGCTGGCGGAGGCGATCGAGGCGGCCCGGACCGGGCAGCGGACCTCGCCCGCCGGATCGGAGTCGGCGTGAGCGGCGCGCGGCCCGTCGGGCATCCGGTCGGGGCCGCGCTGGCGGGCGGGGTCGCGGGCGCCGACGCGCTGCGCACGCTGGTCGAGGTCGCGCTGGCCGCGCTCGCGGACGGCGCGGGCGCGCGGGGCGGCGCGCTGCCGGCGGGCGGTCCGGTCGCGGTCGCGGCCGAGGTGGCCCGGGTGCTGGGCGCGGGCGCGGTGGGTGCGGTACCGGCTCCGCGTGGGTCGGGCGCGGTGGGTCCGGGTGCGCTGCCGGCGGTCGGCGTGGGTGAGTTCGCCGCGCTGGGCGAGTTGTCCGCGCTGCTGGCGTGGGGGGCCGCGGATCCGGCCGATCCGTTCTGTGCGGGGCATCTGCACTGCCCGCCGCTGGCCGTCGCGGTGGCCGCGGATCTGATCGCCGGTGCGCTCAATCCCTCGCTCGACTCGTGGGACCAGGCCCCGGCGGCGAGTGCGCTGGAGTTGGAGGTGGTCGCCGCGCTCGCGGGTCTGGTCGGCTTCGCGCCGAAGGCGGCGGGCGGCACGATCACCAGCGGCGGCACCGAATCCAACCTGATGGGCCTGCTGTTGGCGCGGGACGCGGTGGGCCCGGGGGTGGGTCGGCGGCGGGTCCTGTGTTCGCAGGCCGCGCACTTCTCCATCCGCCGCTGTGCGGGCCTGCTCGGTCTGGGGGAGGACGCCGTGGTCACCGTGCCGGCGGGTGCCGATCATCGGATGGACCCGTCGGCGCTGGCCGCGGCCGGCCGCCGGGTGCTGGCCGGCAACGACCGGATCGCGGCGATCGTGGCCACCGCGGGCACCACCGACCTGGGGGCGATCGATCCGCTGCCGGCGATCGCCTCGGTGGCCCGCGAGTTGGGCGCTTGGCTGCATGTGGACGCGGCCTACGGCGGCGGCGCGCTGTTCTCGGAGCGGCTCGCGCCGCTGTTGACCGGATTGTCCCGGGCCCATTCGGTGGGCCTGGATCTGCACAAGCTGGGCTGGCAGCCGGTCGCCGCCGGGGTCTTCCTGGTCCGCGACGCGGCACTGCTGGCCCCGCTCGCGCAGCGGGCCGCCTACCTGAATCCGGACGACGACGAACAGGCCGGCTACTTCAGCCTGTTGGGCAACTCGCCGCGCACCACCCGGCGGGCGGACGTGTTCAAGATCGCGGTCACCCTGCGGGCGCTGGGTCGGGCCGGGTTGGGCGAGTTGGTGGAGCGCTGCCACGACCTGGCCCGGTTCGCGGCGCGGTCGGTGCGCGCCCATCCGCGCCTGGAGTTGGCCGCGGAGCCGGTGCTCACCTCGGTGGTGTTCCGCTATCTCCCCGAGCGCCACGACGGGCCGGGCCCGGTGGCCGCGGCCGAGACGGACCGGGTCAACGCCGCGTTGCGCCGTCGCCTGCTGCACGAGGGGCGCGCGGTGGTGGGCCGGACCGAACTGGGCGAGGGTCCGGGCTCGGTCCGGCTCAAGCTCACCCTGCTCAACCCGAACACCACCGCGGCGGATGTGGCGGCCCTGCTGGAGGCAGTGGTCGAGGCGGGGCGCACGGAGAGCGCGCCGCCCTGCTGACGCTCCGTCAACAACGATCCGTTCCGCGCGCCTCGCACGTTTGCGAGCAACACCGACAAACAATCGATACGGGTCGAAACCTCCATATCCCGAGAGCAACCTCATCCACGGGCATCGACCACCGGGTCGATCGACACCACACGGAGCAGCGATGACCATCGCGGGTCCCGACCCGTCCGCCGTGCGGACGGATCCCGAAGCGGACCACCTCGACGCGCCGCAGGCCCGGCGCGCCGCCGACGGGGCCACGGTCGAGTGCCTGCTCCGCTGCTGGGTGCGCGAACGGGCGCTGCCCAGGCCGCAGTCGAGCATGCTGAGCATCGAGTTGCCCGCGATCGGGCGCACGATCACCGTGCCCGTGCGCTATTGGTCGCCGGCCGGCTGGCATCGCTTCGGCGCCCCGCATCTGGTCGACGAGGGGCCGTTGAACGCGGTCACGCTGGCGCTGCTGCTGGGCGACGAGGCGAGCGCGAGCGGCACCCCGGCGGCCGGTGAGGCGTGCGGGGACACCGCGATCCGGGTCGCCGACTCGGTCACCCACACCGAGCGCTACATCGCCCACCGCCGGGCGCACCCCGAGGACCCGCCCGGGACGACGCCGTTCCTGGCCACCGAGCAATCGCTGGTCCTGGGCCACCCGATGCATCCCACGCCCAAGAGCCGCGACCGGCTCGATCCGGACGAGGACGCCGCGTGGTCGCCCGAGTTGCGCGGCTCCTTCGCGCTGCACTGGTTCGCCGCGGACGCCGACCTGGTCGCGCAGGACAGCGCGCTGGAGCGCGAGGCCGCCGACGTGCTGGCCGAGTTCGCGGGCGAGTTGCGCGCGCCGGAGGGAACCGTGCTGGTGCCCGCCCATCCGTGGCAGGCCCGGGACCTGCCCGGGCGGGCGCACCTGCGGGCGCTGTTCGAGTCGGGCCGGCTGCGCGCGCTGGGCCCCGCCGGCGCCCCCTGGCATCCCACCTCCTCGGTGCGCACCGTCTATCGACCCGACGCCCAGGTGATGCTCAAGCTCTCGTTGGGCCTGCGGATCACCAACTCGCGCCGGGAGAACCTGCCCAAGGAACTGCTGCGCGGGATCGAGGTGCACCGCCTGCTGCGTTCCGGCCTGGAGCACGAACTGCGTCTCGCGCACCCCGAGTTCGACATCGTCCGGGACCCGGCCTGGCTCTCGGTCGCGCCGCCGGAGCCGTTCCCGCGCCAGGACCGTCCTGCCGCCGGCCTGGAACTGGTGCTGCGGGCGAACCCGTTCGGGCCCCGGCAGCGGGTGTCGTGCGTGGCCGCGCTGGTGGCCGAGCGACCCGGGATCGGCCCCTCGCGGCTGGCCCGATACGTGCACGCGCTGGCCGAGCGCGGCGAGCGCAGCCTGGCCTCGGTCGCCGAGGAGTGGTTCGAGCGCTACCTGGCGGTGGTGGCCGAGCCGGTGTTGTGGCTGGACCGGCACGCGGGCGTGGCCCTGGAGGCGCACCACCAGAACACCCTGGTCCTGCTGGACGCGGACGGCTGGCCCGTGGGCGGACGTTACCGGGACAACCAGGGCTACTACTTCCGCGCCTCGCGCGCCGCCGACCTGGCCCGGCGGCTGCCCGCGGCCGGGGTGGCCAGCGACACCCTCGTCGCGGACGAGATCGCCGACGAGCGGCTGGCCTACTACCTGGGCGTGAACAACCTGCTCGGCCTGATCGGCGCGTTCGGCGCGCAGGGCCTGATCGAGGAGTCGGTGCTGCTGGCCCGGCTGCGCACGCTGCTCGCGGCGCACGCGCCCACCTGCGGCGCGGCGCGTTCGCTGCTCACCGATCCCCGGCCGCGCTGCAAGGCCAACCTGATGACCCGACTGCACGGTCTGGACGAACTCGTCGGTCCCGTGGCGACCCAGTCGATCTACGTGCACATCCGCAACCCGCTCGCCGACGCCCCCGCGTAGCCCGGTCCCAGGAGGTCCCGTCCCCGTATGAGCCCGTCATTCCTGTCGTCGCCCGCCGAAGCCCGGCGGCACGACCTCGCCGAGGCCCCGACCGTGCGTCTGACCAACACGCGCCGAAACACCGGGACCCTGGGCGCGGGGCCGGCCGGCCCGCTCGCCGAGGCGGCGCGCTGGGGAGCGGTCCTGCTCCCGGCGGGCCGGTTCTCGCTGCACGAGATCCACACCAAGCGCGACCTGCCGCTGCTGCACGCGTGGATGAACGACCCCGACATCGCCCGCTGGTGGGAGCTGGCGGGAGACGAGGAGGTGGTGCGCCGACACCTGGCGACCCGGGCCGTGCGTACGCAGACCAACGCCTACCTGGGCTGCCTGGACGACGAACCGATCAGCTACTGGGAGTTGTATCGCGCCGACCTGGACGACCTGGCCCGGTACTACCCGGCCCGCCCGCACGACGTGGGGATCCACCTGCTGGTCGGGCCGGCCGCGTGGCGCGGGCGCGGGATCGGCTCGCTGCTGCTGCGCGCGGTCACCGAACTGGTGTTGCGCGCGGCCCCCGACACGATGCGGGTGGTGGCCGAGCCCGACGTGCGCAACGAGGCGTCGCTGGCGGCCTTCGCCCGGGCCGGGTTCGCCCGCCTGGGCGATGTCGAACTCCCGGACAAGCGGGCCGCGTTGATGATGCGCGGACGCGCCGCCCGGGATTCGGGTGCCCGGCGGTGATCGAACGTCTGCCCGCGCCGCGCCGGGCGGCCGACCCCGGGACGGTGGTGTACGACCTGGTGGGGGTGGGCATCGGGCCGTTCAACCTGGCGCTCGCCGCGCTGGCCGACCGGGTCGAGCCGCTGCGCACGCTGTTCCTGGACCGGGCCCCCTCCTTCAGTTGGCATCCGGGGCTGCTCCTGGACGGCACCACCCTCCAGGTGCCGTTCCTGGCCGACCTGGTCACCCTGGTCGACCCGACCAATCCATGGTCGTTCCTGGCCTATCTGCGCGCGCACGACCGGTTGTTCCCGTTCTACTTCGCCGAGCGGCTGCATGTGCCGCGACGCGAGTACGACCACTACTGCCGGTGGGTCGCCGAGGCGCTGCCGGCCTGTCGGTTCGGCAGCGACGTCGGGTCGGTGTCCTGGGAGGGCGACCTGTACCGGGTCGAGTTCGCCGACGTGCGGACCGGCGAGCGGCACCACGTGCACGCCCGGCACGTGGTGCTGGGCATCGGCACCGAACCGGTGGTGCCGGAGCCGTTCGCGGGCCTGCTCGGCAACAACGTCCTGCACGCGGCCCGCTACCTCGACCACCGCGCGGATCTGACCGACGCCCGCGACGTCACGGTGCTGGGCTCGGGGCAGTCCGGCGCGGAGGTCTTCCTGGACCTGCTGCGCCGGCGCACCGGCCCGAGCCGGCGGCTGACCTGGCTGACCCGCTCGCCCGCGTTCGCCCCGATGGAATACTCCAAACTCGGCCTGGAGCACTTCACGCCCGACTACACGCGCTACTTCCACGCGCTGCCCGAACCGGTCCGTGACCGCCTGTTGCCCGAGCAGTGGCAGCTCTACAAGGCGATCAGCGCGGACACCATCGCCGCCATCCACGACGAGCTCTACGAGCGGGGCATCGCGGGCGGGCGGGTGCGCGCGACGCTGATGCCCGACGTCACGGTGACCGCCGCGCGCATCACCCGCGAGGGTGTGGAACTGGGCTGCCGACACGGCGAACAGGACCGCGCCTTCACCGTGCGCACCGACCGGGTGGTGCTGGCCACCGGGTACGCGCAGCGACATCCCGCGCTGTTGGATCCGATGCGGGACCTGATCGCGCGCGACGACGCCGGCCGGCCACTGATCGACGTGGATCACCGGGTCGTGCTCGCCGAGCACGTCACCGGCGGGCTGTACACGCAAAACGCCGAGCTGCACACGCACGGCGTGGGCACCCCCGATCTGGGCCTGGGCGCGCACCGGGCCGCGACCATTCTCAACTCCGTGTGCGGCGACGCGGTCTACCGACTGCCGATCCGTACCGCGTTCACCACGTTCGGCCTGGCCGCGGGCGACACCGAGCCCGCGCGTCGACCGCAGCGAGTGGGCGCGACCGACCCCGCAGAGGTACGCAATGTCGCAGTCGAACCCGGCAGCGGAGCCCATCGAGGCCGAACTGCCGCACCAGGGCGCCCGACACGCCGAACCTGAGCCCGCCTCCCGGGTCCCCGGCGCGCGGCCCGGCGCGCCCGCCGACGACCCGAACGTGTGGCGACGGGTCAACCGGGAGATGATCGCCAAGTCGCTCGCCGAGTTCGCCTACGAGGAACTGCTGACCCCGCTCGCCGACGGCGACACCTACACCGTGGACGTCGCGGGCGATGTGCACTACCGCTTCCGGGCCCGGCGCGGCGCCTACGAGGCGTGGCACGTGGATCCCGCGTCGGTGGTGCGCGAGTGGGAGGGCGGCACCGACCCGGCCGAGGACATGCTCCAGTTCCTGCTGGACGCACACACCGTGATCGGCCTCAGCGGCGACACCGCGGGCCACCTGGTGCGCGAATTGACCGCGACGCTGGCCGCCGACGCGGCCATCGCGGGCGGCGCGGCGGACGCGGCGACGCTGGCCGACCTGGGCTACGCCGAGTTGGAGGGGCATCAAACCGGCCATCCGTGGATCGTGCCGAACAAGGGCCGGGTCGGTTTCTCGGCGAGCGACGCGGCCCGCTACGCGCCGGAGGCGCGGCGGGCGCTGCGGCTGCCGTGGATCGCGGTGCATCGGGACCTGGCGGCCTATCGGGCGGTGCCGGGCCTGAGCGAAGCACGGTTGTACGACGAGGAATTGGACCCGGCGACCATCGAGGGCTTCTGTCGGGTGCCGGCCGCCCGCGGGCTGGAGCCGGACGACTTCCTGTGGTTGCCGGTGCATCCGTGGCAGTGGGACGAGACGATCGCGACGCTGTTCGCGCCGGAGATCGCCGCCGGACGCATTCTGCCGCTGGGCGAGGCCGAGGACCGGCATCTCGCGCAGCAGTCGGTGCGTACCTTCGTGAACCTGGACCGGCCCGCGCGGCGCACCGTCAAACTCCCGCTGTCGGTGCTGAACACGCTGGTGTGGCGCGGCCTGCCCAGCGAGCGCACGCTGGCCGCGCCCGCGGTCACCGACTGGGTGATCGGTCTGCGCGACGCGGACCCGTTCCTGCGCGACGAGTGCCGGGTGATCATGCTGGGCGAGACCGCGTCGGTGACCGTGCGCCACCCGGTGCTGGAGGAACTGCCGGGCGTGCCCTACCAGTACCGCGAACTGCTCGGCGCGATCTGGCGCGAACCGCTGGCCCCGCGGCTGGATCCGGGCGAACGCGCCCGTACCCTCGCCTCGCTGCTGCACGTGGATCCGGCCGGCCGGCCGTTCGTCGTCGAACTGGTCGAACGCTCGGGACTGGCTCCCAGGGTGTGGTTGCGCCGACTCTTCCACGCCCTGCTCCCGCCGCTGTTGCACTGTCTGTACCGCTACGGCCTGGTGTTCTCCCCACACGGCGAGAACACGATCGTGGTCTTCGACGAGCACGACGTCCCGGTCCGGCTGGCGATCAAGGACTTCGTCGACGACGTCAACATCAGCGACCAACCGCTGCCCGAACTCGCCGACCTGCCCGCCGAGGTCGCGGCGGTGTTGCTGCGGGAGCGGCCCGACTACCTGTGCCAGTTCATCCACGCCGCGCTGCTGGTGGGCCACCACCGCTATCTGGCCGATCTCGCGGTGGTACACCTGGGCATCCCGCAGCAGGGCTTCTGGGCGCTGGTGCGCGAGGAGATCCTGGACCACCAGCGGGCGTTCCCCGAACTCCAGGACCGGTACGCGCTGTTCGACCTGCTCACGCCGCGGATCGACCGACTGTGCCTGAACCGCAATCGGCTGCTTCTGGACGGCTACCGGGACCGCCCCACCCGCCCGCACGTGAGCGCGCACGGGAGTGTGCCCAACGCGTTGTGCGGGTGATCCGGACGCCGAGCCCGGCCAGGGTCGCGAACAACCTGTCCGGTTTGCCGATGGTGTGATCCCCATCACGATGCCAGAATGCGGCGGGTGACCGACGTCGCCGAAAACGCGAGGCAACCGCTGAGGGTCGCCGCCGCACAGGCCCAGGCGCGGCCGGGCGACATCCCCGCGAATGTCGCCACGGCCGCGCAACTCGTGCGCTTCGCATCCTCGGCCGGCGCCGACGTGGTGGTGTTGCCGGAGCTGTTCCTGTCGGGGTATGACCTCGATCTGTTCCGGCCGGACGTGAAACCGTGCGACATCGTGCCCGGCGACACCCGGCTCGGCGAACTCCAGGCCGCCTGCTACGCGACGCGCACGGTCGCGGTGGTCGGCGCCGCGGTGCGCCGCGGCGGCGCGCGGACCATCTCGCTCGTGGTGGTCGGCCGGGACGGCGACGCGCACGTGGCGTACGACCGACAACACCTGTGGCACGAGGAACGCGAGCTGTTCCGCCCGGGCGACCACGGCTGCACCATCGAGATCGCCGGCTGGCGACTGGGCCTGGGCAGCGCCTACGACGTGAGTTTTCCCGAACACGTGCGCGCGGCCGTGCACGACGGCTGCGACGCCTACCTGTGCCCGGGGGTGTACACCCGCGGCGACAGCGAGCACCGCCGCGACCTGTACTTCGCCGCCCGAGCGCTGGAGAACACCTGCTACACGGTGGTCGCCAACCACATCGGCGACACCGGGCCGGGCCCGGCGTGCGGACGCAGCGGGGTCTACGGCCCGGACGGGCGGGTGGTGATCGAGGCCGACGGGGAACGGGTGGACGTGGTCGCCGCGACCTTCCAGGACATCGAGATCGACGCCGCCCGCGAGTGCCTGACCATGCTGGAGGACCTGCCGGGGTCGCGGCGCGCGCGGCCGGGGGAGCGCCGCGAGACGATCAAGCTCGACTGAGACCGCGGCGGCGGACCGCGGTGGCGCCACGTGCCCACCGGCGCCCGAGTGACCCGATTCGATCCGGGGCCGTCGGTGCTGGAATCCACGTGCGGGAGCGCCTAGTCTCGCCGGACACCATGACCTACCGGCGGGTAACGGCGGAAGGCGACGACGAGGGGGGAGCGCACATGCGCACAACTCGCAGGGCGATCGCGGGACTGGCCGCACTGACGGCGCTCGTCGCGCTGTCCGCGTGCTCGGACGACTCCGACGGCTCGGACACCTCCGCCGACCGCAAGAGCGGTGCGCCGAGCGCGCCCGCCGCCCCCGGCGGCGACAAGGGTGCCGCGGCGAACCCCAAGGCACTGCCGGCCGCGGCGAGCGGGGCCACCTTCGTCGCGCTCGGCGACTCGTACGCGGCGGGCGTGCAGATACCGGTGATCGTGCCCACCGCGCCGCCCGGCTGCAGCCGCTCGGAGAGCAACTACGCGCACCTGGTCGCCAAGCAGCACAACATCGCCGGCCTCGTCGACGCCACCTGCGGCGGTGCCCGCACGCCGGACATGAGCGCCGGCCAGCAGACCAAGGGCTCGCCGCCGCCGCAGTTCGACGCGCTGCGCCCGGACACCGCGCTGGTCACCCTGGGCATCGGCGGCAACGACATCGGCTTCTCCGAGATCATCACCACCTGCCTGCTGCAAAGCCGCAGCACCACCTCCACCCAACCGTGCACCGACAAGTACACGGCGGGCGGCGGCGACGAGTTGGCCCAGCGCATCGCCGCGACCGGGCCGAAGGTCGCCGCCACCATCGCCGGCATCAAGGAGCGCTCGCCCAAGGCCCGGATCCTGGTCGTCGGCTACCCCACGATCCTGCCGGAGAGCGGCCCCGGCTGCCCCGCCCAGGTGCCGGTCGCCGAGGGCGACCTGCCCTACCTGCGCAAGGTGGTGCCTGCGCTGAACGACATGCTCGGCAAGGAGGCGGCCAAGCAGGGCGCGGAATACGTGGACACCTACACCGGCTCGGCCGGCCACGACGTGTGCCGTCCGGTGGGCACCAAGTGGGTCGAGGGGATCAAGCCGGAGTCGCCCGCCGCCCCGGTGCACCCCAACGCGCTCGGCCAGGAGGCCCTGGCCAAGGCGGTGCTCGCCAAGCTTGGCTGATCGAGGACCGATCCACGGGCCGCGCGACCGGGTGGGAGAAAGCACTCGGGGAGAAGCCGGGCGAAGCGGGCCGCGCGGTCAAGGATGTCGGACGGAGCATCTAGGCTTGTCGCCCGATGAGCGACTCCGACCGTCCCGCGTTGACCGAACTCCTGCACGCCGCCGTTGCCGCCGTCGGCGGAGCGGAGCGGCCCGGACAAGTGTCCATGGCCGAGGCCGTCTCCGGCGCGGTCGCCCGCGCCGAACACCTCCTGGTCCAGGCGGGCACCGGCACCGGCAAATCCCTGGCCTATCTGGTGCCGGCGCTGGCCGCGCGCCGCAAGGTCGTGGTGGCCACCGCGACGCTGGCGCTGCAGCGGCAACTGGTGGAGCGTGACCTGCCGCGCACCGTCGAGGCGCTGCGCCCGCTGCTGCGCCGCTCGCCGACGTTCGCCACGCTCAAGGGCCGAGGCAACTACCTGTGCCTGCACCGGCTGCACGACGGGCCGCCGGACGAGGGCGAGGTGCTCTTCGACCCGGCGCCCACGAGCAAGCTGGGGCAGGACGTGGTCCGGCTGCGGGACTGGGCCGACGAGACCGAGACCGGCGACCGGGACGACCTGAGCCCGGGCGTCAACGACCGGGCCTGGGCCCAGGTGTCGGTGTCCTCGCGCGAGTGCCTGGGCGCCTCGCGCTGCCCGTACGGCGACGACTGCTTCGCCGAGGCCGCGCGCGAGCAGGCCAAGCAGGCCGACATCGTGATCACCAACCACGCGCTGCTCGCGATCGACGCGTTGGAGGACGCGCCGGTGTTGCCCGAGCACGAATTGCTGATCGTGGACGAGGCGCACGAGTTCGCGAGCCGGGCCACCGGGGTGGCCACCGCCGAGCTGAGCCTGAGCGCGGTGGACCGCGCCGCGCGCCGTGCGGGCAAGCTGGCCAACGAGAGCGCGGTGGACAATCTGGACGCCGCGTCGGAGGCGTTCAAGAAGACCATGGAGGGGCGCGAGTCCGGTCGGCTGCGCGAGCTGGATCCGGACCTGGGCTGGACGGTGTCCGCGCTGCGCGACGCGAGCCGCGGGGTGATCACCTCGCTCGGCGAGGTCCGGGACAAGTCGCTGAGCAACGAGGACGCGGCCCGCCGCCAGGCGCTGGCCGGCGTCGAGAACATCCACGACACGTGCGAGCGCATCCTCAAGGGCTCGCCGCACGACGTGATCTGGCTGGAGCGCAGCGAGCGCACCGGCGCGTCGCTGCGGGTGGCCCCGATCGCGATGGCCGGGCTGCTGCGCGAGGCGCTGTTCGGCGACCGCACGGTGGTGCTCACCTCGGCCACGCTCAAGCTCGGCGGCGACTTCCGCGGGGTCGCCGGCAGCCTGGGGCTGACCGCCGAGGGCCTGCTCACCGACGAGCCCGCACCGGTGCCCACCGAGGTGGCGGTGACCGTGGACGCGGGCGACGCGGGCGAGGAGCCCGACGACGAGGCGGATCCGGACACCGATGCGGCGCTCGCGCAGTGGCGCGCGTTGGACGTGGGCTCGCCGTTCGACTATCCGCGCCAGGGCATTCTCTACGTGGCCCGACACCTGCCGCCGCCCGGCCGGGACGGGATGAGCGCGGACACCCTGGACGAGCTGGCCGAGCTGATCGAGGCGGCCGGCGGGCGGGCGCTGGGCCTGTTCTCCTCGCGGCGCGGCGCGGAGGCGGCCACCGAGGCGCTGCGCGAGCGGCTGGAGCTGCCGATCCTGTGCCAGGGCGACGACTCGCTGGCGGAGTTGTTGCGTCGCTTCGCGGCCGAGCCGCGTACCTGCCTGTTCGGCACCCTGTCGTTGTGGCAGGGCGTGGACGTGCCGGGGCCGGCCTGCCAGTTGGTGATCATGGACCGAATCCCGTTCCCGCGCCCCGACGACCCGCTGATGAGCGCGCGGGCGCAGTCGGTGCAGGAGAACGGCGGCAACGGCTTCATGGCGGTCTCCGCCACGCACGCCGCGCTGTTGATGGCGCAGGGCGCCGGGCGGCTGATCCGGGCGATGGACGACCGGGGGGTGGTGGCGGTGCTCGATCCGCGCCTGGCCACCGCCCGCTACGGCGGATTCTTCCGCGCCTCGATGCCGCCGCTGTGGTACACCGAGGACCGCAATCAGGTGCGCCGTTCGCTGGCCGCGATCGACCGGGACGGCCGGGGCGAGCCGAGCTGAACCACTACCGCCGCCCCGGGCGTCGGCGTGCCGCGCACGTGACACGGGCGGTGCCGCGGCGGGATCTCGCCGTAGCACCGCCCGTGGCCGGTATGTCGCCGTCCCCGCTCATCTCAGACCCGTCGCATGACGGCCACCACGCGACCCAGGATGGTCGCCTCGTCTCCCGGGATGGGCTCGTAGGCGGGGTTGTGCGGCATCAGCCAGCGGTGCCCGTCACGGTGGCGCAGGCGCTTGACGGTGGCCTCGCCCTCGATCATCGCCGCGACGATGTCGCCGTTCTCGGCGACCGGCTGGCGGCGCACCGCGACGTAGTCCCCGTCCATGATCGCGGCCTCGATCATCGAGTCGCCGCTCACCTTGAGCAGGAACACGTCACCGTCGCCGACGAGCTGGCGCGGCAGCGGGAACACGTCCTCGATGGACTGCTCGGCCAGGATCGGGCCACCGGCCGCGATCCGGCCGACCACCGGCACGTAGGACGCGGCCTGCGAGCCGCGTTCGGCGTGCGGACCGGCCGGCGCGAGCGGTCGGCCGCCGTCCGGCGAGCGCACCTCGTAGGCGCGCGGGCGGTGCGGATCACGGCGCAAATAGCCCTTGCGTTCGAGGGCCATCAGTTGATGCGCGACGGAAGATGTGCTGGAGAGGCCGACCGCCTCGCCGATCTCCCGCATGCTCGGCGGATATCCGCGGCTCTCCACGGAGGTGCGGATCACTTCGAGGACGCGTGTCTGGCGCGGCGTCAGCCCCCCCGCCGGACGTCGCGTCACACCCCCCTGGACCTGCGCGTTCTCGGTGCCCGGGGCGGGTGCCGGGGGCGGCACGGTGTTGCTGTGCGGGTGTTTCGCGGGGAGGGTTTCGGTGCGGATTCCGGGGTGGATGGCTCCGGTGGCTTCTCCGGTCACGGCTGGCCCTTTCGACGGATTGCTCGCACGTGGAGAACGGTAGTCGGGTTCGAAAGGTTGCGCCAAACACACGTTCGAGTGAATTTAGGCCAATCCAGTGGCGATCATTCGGTTCCCGCTGTAGTAATCGTACATACATTCGAATTCGGCGGGGAAAAGCCATCGTTTCCGGCGCCCGAAATGTCGCATCCGGGGTCGGTGAGCCGCGACACGCGGCCGGGCGAGTCAATTTTCCGCCACCGGCGGGCGGTGACCTGCGGGGATGACGAGAGGTCACCGAAGGCTCTCCGAGTGTCTGCGAGTCGGCTTGCAGCGCTCGGGGTCGCGGTCTACCGTAGCCACTACATCTTGTGGTCGAGGGCGTTGAAAGAACCCACAAGTTGTGGTTGCCGTATATACCATATTCCCGGAGCGCACCGGACGGGCCCCTTCGGGGCGGCCCGCGGGGCGAGGGCGCGGCAACGACCGGCACGCTTCGCCATACCGCGCGCGGCACGCACGGGCAACACGTACGACCTGCGTCTCATCGAGGGGGAGAGGAACCGCATGCACTGCCCCTTCTGTCGACGAGCGGACAGCCGCGTCGTGGACAGCCGGACCACCGACGACGGCGCCGCGATCAGGCGCCGGCGCTCGTGTCCGGACTGCGGACGGCGATTCACCACGATCGAGACCGCCTCGCTCACGGTGATCAAGCGCAGCGGCGTCACCGAACCCTTCAGCCGGGACAAGGTCATCGCCGGCGTGCGCAAGGCCTGCCAGGGTCGCCCGGTCACCGGCGACGCGCTGGCCCTGCTCGGTCAACGGGTCGAGGAGGCGGTGCGGGCCACCGGGTGTGCCGAGTTGACCACCCACGACGTGGGCCTGACGATATTGGGCCCGCTGCGGGAGCTCGACGAGGTCGCCTATCTGCGGTTCGCGTCCGTGTACCGGGCCTTCGAGTCCCTGGAGGACTTCGAGGCCGAGGTCGCCCTGTTGCGCGCCGGCCGCGCGGAGTCGGCGGAGCCCGTGGACGTGGCGGACAGTCCCGCCTCGGACTGACCGCGGATCACCAGAAATCAATTCGGTAGCACACGAACGACGGACCACCCGACCGGTCGGCGGGACATCCCCCGGGATGCTCCGGCCTGCCTACGGCGTTGTTCAAAAGAGGAGACGGCATGACAGAGACGACGAGCGGATCGGCACGCGGTTCCGGTCGGTCACGACCCGGCAAGGGCCTGCGGATCGAGCGCGTGTACACGACCCCCGGAGTCCACCCGTACGACGAGGTGGTCTGGGAGCGTCGTGACGTCGTCATGACCAACTGGCGTGACGGCTCGATCAACTTCGAGCAGCGCGGCGTCGAGTTCCCGGACTCCTGGTCGGTGAACGCGGTCAACATCGTCACGAGCAAGTACTTCCGCGGTGCGGTGGGCACGCCGCAGCGCGAGTCGAGCCTGAAGGAGCTGATCGACCGGGTCGTCAAGACCTACCGCAAGTCCGGTGAGGAGAACGGCTACTTCGCCGGCCCCGCCGACGCGGAGATCTTCGAGCACGAGCTGGCCTACGCCCTCCTGCACCAGATCTTCAGCTTCAACTCGCCGGTCTGGTTCAACGTGGGTACCGCGCAGAAGCAGCAGGTCAGCGCGTGCTTCATCCTGTCGGTCGACGACTCGATGGACTCGATCCTGGACTGGTACAAGGAAGAGGGGCTGATCTTCAAGGGCGGCTCCGGTGCCGGCCTGAACCTGTCCCGGATCCGCTCCAGCAAGGAACTGCTCCACTCCGGCGGCAACGCCTCGGGCCCGGTCTCCTTCATGCGCGGCGCGGACGCCTCGGCCGGGACCATCAAGTCGGGCGGCGCCACCCGCCGCGCGGCCAAGATGGTGGTTCTCGACGTCGATCACCCCGACATCGAGGACTTCATCGACACCAAGGTCAAGGAGGAGGAGAAGATCCGCGCGCTGCGCGACGCGGGCTTCGACATGGACCTCGGTGGCGCCGACATCGCGTCGGTGCAGTACCAGAACGCGAACAACTCGGTCCGGGTCTCGGACGAGTTCATGAACGCGGTCGAGCAGGGTCGCGACTTCGGGCTGCGCGCCCGACTCACCGGCGACGTGCTGGAAACGGTCGACGCCAAGGGCCTGTTCCGCAAGATGGCCGAGGCCGCGTGGGCGTGCGCCGACCCCGGCATCCAGTACGACGACGAGATCAACAAGTGGCACACGTGCCCGGAGTCGGGCCGGATCACCGCGTCCAACCCGTGCTCGGAGTACATGCACCTGGACAACTCGTCCTGCAACCTCGCGTCGCTGAACCTGATGAAGTTCCTGCGTGAGGACGACACCTTCGACGCGGTCAACTTCGCCAAGGTCGTCGAGCTGGTCATCACCGCGATGGACATCTCGATCTGCTTCGCCGACTTCCCGACCGAGAAGATCGGCGAGACCACCCGCGCGTTCCGTCAGCTCGGCATCGGCTACGCCAACCTGGGCGCGCTGCTGATGGCGACCGGCCACGCCTACGACAGCGACGGCGGCCGGGCCCTGGCCGGCGCGATCTCCTCGCTGATGACCGGCACCGCGTACAAGCGCTCCGCCGAACTGGCCGCCATCGTCGGCGCCTACGACGGCTACGCCCGCAACGCCGAGCCGCACAAGCGGGTGATGCGCCTGCACGCCGAGGCCAACGACGCCGGCAAGCGCATGGACGACCTGGACACCCCCGTGTGGGACCTGGCGACCAAGGCGTGGAAGGACGTCGTCAAGCTCGGCGACAAGAACGGCTTCCGCAACGCGCAGGCGTCGGTGCTGGCCCCGACCGGCACGATCGGCCTGATGATGGACTGCGACACCACCGGTGTCGAGCCCGACCTGGCGCTGGTGAAGTTCAAGAAGCTCGTCGGCGGCGGCTCGATGCAGATCGTCAACGGCACGGTCGGCCGGGCGCTGCGTCGGCTGGGCTACCAGCCCGAGCAGGTCGAGGCGATCATCGAGCACATCGCCGAGCACGGGCACGTGGTGAACGCGCCCGGTCTCAAGCTCGAGCACTACGAGGTGTTCGACTGCGCGATGGGTGAGCGCACCATCTCGCCGATGGGCCACGTGCGGATGATGGCGGCGATCCAGCCGTGGATCTCCGGCGCGATCTCCAAGACGGTCAACATGTCCGAGGACGCCACCGTCGAGGAGATCGAGGAGATCTACTTCCAGGGGTGGAAGCTCGGCATCAAGGCACTGGCGATCTACCGGGACAACTGCAAGGTCGGCCAGCCGCTCTCGGCCGGCAAGGGCGAGAACAAGGGCAAGGCGGACGACGGCAAGTCGGTCGTGGCGCCCGTGGTGGAGAAGGTCGTCGAGTACCGCCCGGTGCGCAAGCGCCTGCCCAAGGGTCGGCCCGGCATCACCACGTCGTTCTCGGTGGGTGGCGCCGAGGGCTACATGACCGCCAACTCCTACCCGGACGACGGCCTCGGCGAGGTCTTCCTGAAGATGTCCAAGCAGGGCTCGACCCTCGCGGGCATGATGGACGCCTTCTCGATCGCGGTCTCGGTCGGCCTGCAGTACGGCGTGCCGCTGGAGACCTACGTCTCCAAGTTCACCAACATGCGCTTCGAGCCGGCCGGTCTGACCGACGACCCGGACGTGCGGATGGCGCAGTCGATCGTCGACTACATCTTCCGTCGCCTGGCGCTGGACCACCTGCCGTTCGAGACCCGCTCGGCGTTGGGCATCCACTCCGCCGCGGAGCGCACCCGGCACCTGGAGACCGGCTCCTACGAGCCGGACGAGCCGGCCGCCGTCGAGGACATGCGCACGCTCGCGCAGTCCGCGCCGGTGGACGCCGCGCCCAAGGCCCCGGACCTCAAGCCGGTCCCGGCCGCCGTGCACTCCTCGACCGAGCTGCTGGAGGCCCGCCAGGGCCGCAGCGCGGACGCCCCGCTGTGCTTCTCCTGCGGGATCAAGATGCGCCCGGCCGGCAGTTGCTACGTGTGCGAGGGCTGCGGCTCGACCAGCGGTTGCAGCTGACCTTCGGGTCGGCGGCCGGAACGCCCGAAAGGGGCGGGGAACGGTATCCGTTCCCCGCCCCTTTCGGCGTCGGTGCCTTCGCGGGTCAGCCCGCGAGTTGCTTGGCCTTCGCGTCGCGCTTGGCGAAGACCTCGTCGCGCATCGACTCCATCTCCTTGAGCACGTTCTTGCGCTCGCGCTTGGAGAGGCGGTCGATGTAGAGGTAGCCGTTGAGGTGGTCGGTCTCGTGCTGGAGGCAGCGGGCGAAGTAGCCCTCGCCCTCGATCACCAGCGGGTTGCCGTCCTTGTCCACCCCGCGCGCGATCGCGCGGTCGGGGCGGGCCAGGTCCTCGTGTGGGCCGGGGACGGACAGGCAGCCCTCGCCCGCCTCCTCCAGGTGTCGCTCGGTCGCGGGCAGTTCGTCCAGGACCGGGTTGATCAGGTGGCCGACGTGACGGTGGCCGTCCTCGTCCACGCAGTCGTACACGAACAGCCGAATGCCGACGTCGACCTGGTTCGCGGCCAGGCCCACGCCGTCGGCGACGTACATGGTCAGGAACATGTCGTCGATCAGCGTGTTCAGCTCCTGGGTGCCGAACTCGGTGATCTCGGCGCACGGCCGGTGCAGGACGTCCTCGCCGACCACGGTGACGCGCAGGACCTTGCCGCGGGCGGCCTCGGGCGCCATGGCGGGGTACTCGTCCACCGGGCGGCCCATCACAAAGATCCGGCCTTCTTCGTGATCGTGGTGATCGTGGCTGGAGTGGTCGTGGTGCTCGGCCATCGGTTTGCTTTACCTTTCCACCAGGGCATGAACCCGAATCACCCTACCCGCACCGGTCAGGGCAGGACCGCCGATGCCTTGGCTGTGATGGTGACCTCGCCGGGCTCGGTGACGGTGATCTCGGTCCAACCGTCCTCGGTCTCGCCGATGCTCGTGTTGGGTTTGTCCGCGACGAACCAGCTCGTTCGGTGGATGCGCACGGTGAACGTGCCGGCCTGCTGGGCGAGCAGGGTGAAGCCGCTGGGGGTGATGTCCACGAGCTGGCCGGGGCCGTCCAGCAGCGGAACCGGGTCGGCCACCTCCCAGATCACCCAGTGCGGGTCGGACCACACCGGCACCAGCCAGTCGGCGCCGGCGCGCAGGATCTCCGCCTCGCGCTTGGCGGAGGGGTCCAGCGGCACGTCGGGCAGCGCGATGAAGCGCACCCCGGTCTCGCGCACCCAGGCGTGGTACTGCCCCTCGTCCAAGGTGGGGCCGTAGAGCACCGCGTTGTGCGCGCGGTCGAGCTGGCGCTCCCAGCCGCGGGCGAGCGGCATGTGCTCGGCGACGTAGACCGTCTCCCAGTGGCCGCGGGTGAACGGGATCTCGATCCGACCCACTGGCAGGTTGGCCCGCTCCAGGAAGTCGAGCATGCCGGTGTAGTAGGCCGAGTTCTTGCCGGTGCTGTCCTGGTTGTTGAACGCGACCGCCTTGCCGGCCGAGGAGAACTGCCAGGCCAGCAGCGGGATGGCGAGCAGCACCACCAGCCGCCGGCGGCCCAGCGAGAGCAGCACCACGGCCATCAGCGGGCCGGCACACAACTCGCCGAGCCGGGCCACGTTGCCGCCCACCGCGCTGGGGATCAGGAACAACACGGTGGAGGAGAGCGCGTACAACCACAGGAAGCGGCGCGCGCTGACCTCGGTGCGCGGGACCAGGGCCAGGCCCACGCCCGCGAAGCCCAGGATCGCGGCGAACCGCCACAGCGGGAAGGAGAAGTCGCCGCCGCCGGGGAAGGCCAGCGACATGACCAGGCCGATCACGGCCGGGGCGAGGCTGAACCGGGTCGCCCAGACCCGCTCGGCGGGCACCCAGGCGAGCGCGATCATCAGCAGGAACGCGGCGGCCAGCGGGCTGGCCAGGCCGCAGAACCCGGCCGCGACCGCGGCCCACGCGCGATGCCCGGAGCGGGCCGCCAGGATCGCCATCAGCCCGGCCGCCACGCCGAGCACGAAGGGGGTGCGGCCGATCAGGTATTCGATGCTGACTATCACCGCGAACCAGCAACTGCCGACCCGGCGGGCCAGGTTGCCGCGACCCAGGCGCAGGCGGGAGAACGCCCACGCGGCGGCGACACAGGAGATCGCGGTGAGCAGGCGGGTGCCGATCCCGCCGGCCAGGACCGGGGTGATCACGCTGTAGCCGGGCAGCAGGTGGCCGCCGTACCACTGGTTGTTCCACAACACCGCGCCGTGGTCGCGCACCAGCCAGGCACGGAAGATCTGCGCGGGCCAGTCGGCGCCGTTGATGCCCAGCACGGTCAGCAAACCGACCAGGGCGAGGGTGATCAGGTACGGATGCTCCGCGACGGCGACCAGGACCCCGCGCAGGTGCCGTCGCCAGGTACGGCGGGCGGTGCCGCCCGCATCCGACTTTGGCTCCCCGAGGGGTATGCGGCCGTCCAGAACATGTGTCATGACGGCCTAGTTTTTCAGATCGGGGCCGACGTGGTGCAGGTGGGCACAGTGATGCGACACCGGATTGTCCGATGTATGGCGTGCCATGGCGCAATGTCCACCGTGGAATCACCGGTGCGGCGCGAAAAAATCCTTCGTTCGGATGAAACGGCGGTTCAGACCACGGGGCCGGATGGGGGCTCGGTCGGGTCATCCTCAGGGGGTGGCTCGGGCGGGTTGGGCAGCCCCGCACGGGCGCGCAGGTCGCGCGGGTCGCGCGGACCCTCGATCCGGCGGATCACCGAGAGCGCGGCGGTGTGGAACGCCTCCAGGAACGCCTGTGCGGTGGACGCCGGCCATTCGGCGCGCTGGACCGCGTGCATGTTGTGATCGGTGTCGCACCAGCACGCCACCTCGACGGTGGCGGTGACGCTGACGAACGGTCCGTCGAGCTGCCAGACGTCCAGCCCCAGTTCCAGCCAGTCGCCGTCGGCCTCGTAGAGCAGCAGCGCGGTGCCCAGGATGTGCGGGGACGGCTCGGGCTCGGGCTCGGGACTCAGCGGGTCGGGCTCGTTCCAGAACCAGCGCGCGGGATCGTCGAGAGAGCGGCGCAGATCGAGCGCTTGAGCGGCGGCGACCAGGCGTTCGCGGCCATGGTCGTCGAGATCGGGAAACAGCCGCTCGAACGGGATGTCCGAGGCAGGGCGCTCGGTGGCGGGCACGCGGGCATTCTGCCGTGGCGGGGGGTCTTCCCGTCAACGTCGGGTTGGGTGACCACCGTCGACGTTGGCCGAATTTGCCCTCGTATGCCGGGACTGTACCGCCGCCATATTGCGGGATAGGCGATTCATCGACTCGATGTGGCGGCGGTGCGATGCCCCGCCGTCGGCCGCACCGCGCCGGCCGCCGGCCCGGGGTCCGCGCCGGGTTCCGGGGGTGGGTTGGCAGACTTCGTACCGGACCGGTTCGACACGAACCACTTCGGTGGTCGGCAAGGCAGGGAGCCTGACATGCGGGTAGCGGTGTTCGCGGGATCGGCGTCGGGTGTCTCGCCCCGGTTCCGGGAGGCGGCGACCGAGTTGGGCCGCACCCTCGCGGAGGCCGGCGTCGGGATCGTCTACGGCGGCGGGCACGTGGGCCTGATGGGCGCCGTGGCCGACGCGTGTCTGGCCGGGGGCGGCGAGGTGATCGGGGTGATGCCGCGCTCGCTGGTGGACCGCGAGATCGCCCACCTGGGCCTGACCGAACTGCTGGTCACCGAGACGATGCACGAGCGCAAGGCGGCGATGGCCGACCAGGCGGACGCCTTCGTCGCGCTTCCGGGCGGCGCAGGCACCCTGGAGGAACTGTTCGAGGTGTGGACCTGGCAGCACCTGGCGATCCACACCAAGCCGGTCGCGGTCCTGGAGGTGGACGGCTTCTGGCAGCCGCTCCTGGACGCGCTGGACACGATGACCGCGAACGGCTTCCTCAAGCCGGGGCTGCGCTCGACCCTGCTGGTGGCCGGGGACGGCGCGGACCTGCTGGCCCAGGCGAAGGCATGGCGGCCGCCGGCGCCCAAGTGGGTGGGCGGGCTGGACCCGGCGGCGGCGCCGAAGCCGTGATCGGCGCGGGCCGGTCCGGGTGGACCGGCCCGCGGGAACGGGGCGCCGCCGCCGGGGGTCGCCCTACTTGTCGCCCTTGAACAGCTTCGCGTCGCGCGCGGACACCGTGACCAGTCCCGGCCGGTCGACGGTGATCTCGCTCCACTCGTCCTCGTTCGCCTTGATCACGATCTCGGGCCGGTCGGGGGTCACCCAGAAGGTCGGGTGGATCTTGACCACGAAGGTGCCCGCCGCCTGCGCGTAGAAGGAGAACTTGCTGGGCGTCAGCTCGACCAGCTCGCCCGGCCCGGCCACGATCGGGGTGGGATTCTCCACTTCCCAGATCTGCCAGTGCCCGTCCTTGTCCGCGTAGACCGGCTTGAGCCACGGAATGCCCTTGCGGATCAGGTCCGCCTCGGGCATCGCCGACTTGTCGATCGGGATGTCCGGCAGGGCGACGAAGCGCACCCCCGTGTCGTCGATCCAGTCCCGGTACTCGGCGACGGTCAGGTCCTTCTGGTAGAGCACCGCGTTGTAGTTGCGGTCGAGTTGCCGCTCCCAGCCGCGGGCCAGCGGCATCTTCTCGGCGACGAACACCGATTCCCAGTGGCCGCGCGTGAACGGGATCTCCACCCGGCCCAGCGGGTGGGTGTTGTTCTTCGCCAGGAAGTCGAGCATGCCCGCGTAGTACTGCGGCTTCTCGCCCGGCGAGTCCTTGATGTCGTGGGTGATGGCCAGCGCGGCGGACTGGAACTGCCAGACCAACAACGGCAGGGCCAGCAGCACCACGAGTCGGCGTCGGCCGATCGAGAGCAGGACGACCGCCATCAGCGGACCGGCGGTGAGTTCGCCGAGCCGGGCCAGGTTGCCGCCGAGCGAGGTCGGCACGAAGAAGAAGATCACCGCGGTGGCCGCGTACAGCCACAGGAAGCGCCGGGCGCTCTGCTGTTCCTTGGGCAGTATCAGCAGGCCGACGGCGGCGAAGGCCAGGATCGGCAGGAACCGCCACCACGGGAACGGGAACATGCCCTCGTTGGGGAAGGCGAGCGCGGCGACCAGGCCGAGTGCGGCCGGGGCGAAGCACAGTCGGGTCGGCCAGACCCGCTCCCTGGGCACCCAGGCGAGCGCGACCAGCATCAGGAACGCACCGGAGAGCGGGCTGGAGAGCCCGCACAGCAGGGCGGCGAAGCCGGCCCACAGCGGGTGCCGGCGGCGGGCGGCCAGTATCGCCAGCATGCCCGCGGCGACACCGAGGGCGAACGGGGTGCGGCCGATCAGGTAGTCGACGCTGCACATCACCGCGAACCAACAGCTGCCCACCCGCCGGGCGAACTCGTTCCCGCCGACCCGGAGCTTGTCCCAGGCCCACGCGGAGGTCACGCACGAGATCGCGGTCAGCGTGGCGGTGCCGATCTTGGAGGCGATGACCGGCGCGAGGATGCTGTAGCCCGGCAGCAGGTGTCCGCCGTACCACTGGTTGTTCCACAGGTAGGTGCCGTGGTCGCGGATCAGCCAGGTGCGGAAGTACTGGGCCGGCCAGTCGGGGCCGTTCACGCCGGTGACGATGATCAGGCCGATCAGGCCGACGGTGATCAGGTACGGCCGCTCGACTATCGCGTTCGCGAGTGCCCGAAAACGACGGCGGCCCGCCGGCGCTGCGGGTCGGTCCGTCGCTGGGATTTGCACATCGCTCGTCACATGACCCGAGTTTTCCAGACGCGGGGCTCGGCGTCGCCGGCGGGTGTCCGACATGAATGGTTTTGTGGGTTTATTCGCTTTGACGAAGGCCGAGCGTGACGAGTGCGCCGAGTACGGCGAGGCCGGCGGCGACCAGGATCGCCAGGTCGATGCCACCCGCGTCGACCAGCGCGACCACCAGTGCCGCGCCGATCGAGGCGCCCATGTAACGCGCGGTGCTGTTGGCGCCGGAGCCCATGCTCGCCCGGTCGACCGGCACGCTCTCCACCGCGAGCCGGGCGAGCGCGGTGTTGACCAGGCCCACGCCGAAGCCGCCGACGAGCAGGCCGGGCACGGCGCGGGTCCACGAGTCGGCGGGGGTGAGCCCGTACAGACCCACGAAGCCTACGGCGGCGACGAGCAGGCCCGCGGCGAAGCGGTGCCGGGCGTCGGGCAGCACGCGCACCCGGCCGATCACGAAGGAGGTGATCGCCGCCGCGGCCGACCACAGTCCGAGCAGGAGGGCGGCGCCCAGCGCGCTCAGCCCCAGCGTGCCCTGGAAGACGGTGCCCAGATAGGCCGCGACGGCGATCACCGCGACGCCCACGATCAGCGCGCCGAAGGTGGCGGCGGCGAACGCGGGGCGGGCGAACATGCGCGGGTCGAGCATCGGCGCCCGGCCGCGTAGCGCGGTCGCGGCGTAGCCGGCGAGCAGGAGCACCGCGACGACCATCAGCGCGTCGACCACGGGCCGCTGCCACCCCTGCCGGCCCTCGATCAGTGCGGCGGTCAGTGCGATCAACCCGGGGCCCAGGGTCAGCGTGCCCCACACGTCCGGCCGGCGCGGGTGCTCGGCGCGCGACTCGGGCATCCGGCGGGCGACCGCGGCCACCGCGAGCGCGGCGCCGGCGGAGAACCAGTACGGCGCGGAGCGGTGCGCGAGCGCCAGTCCGGCGCCGAGCAGGGGGCCCACGACCATGCCCGCGCCGATCGAGGAGCCGTACGCGGCCATCGCCCGGCCGCGGGCGGGGCCCTGGTGGTTGTGCGCGAGCAGGCCCAGCCCGGCGGACATGATCGCGGCTCCGGCGACGCCCTGGAGCGCCCGGCCGACCACGTAGAGCGGCAGCGAGGGGGCCAGTGCGGTCAGCGCCGAGGACACCGCCAGGCCCAGCGCGCCCGCGGTGAAGACCCGGCGGCGGCCGAAGTCGTCGGCGAGGCTGCCGGTGATCAACAGGGCCGCGGACAGGCCCAGGCCGATGGCGCTGAGGATCCAGGCCGGGCCGCCGGGACCCGCGTGCAATTCGCGCACGGTGTCCGGGACGATCGCGATCGGCATCGTGTAGGTCGCCAGGAGCAACAGCGTGCCCAGGGCCACCACGGGGACGGTCGCGCCCGGGGGACCGGTGCCGGTTCCGGTGCCGGAATCGACCGGCCCGGGGGCGGTGCGTGGGGCGAGGGACGTGGTGACGGACATGGCTGTGCTCCCCGGTTCTCGAGTCCTGGCGAGTCGGTTCGGTGAATGAACCGATGCTGCCCGGAGAACCTAACACCTGAAGGTTCGGTGAATGAACCGACCCGGGGTTAAAGTGCTCGTATGGCTTTGGGCAAGGACTACGGGCAGCAGGACTGTGCGCTCGCCCGCACCCTCGAACTCGTCGGCGAGCGCTGGACGCTGCTGATCGTGCGGGACGCGTTCTACGGCGTCCGGCGCTACAGCGACTTCCTCGCCCACCTGGACATTCCGCGCGCCGTGTTGTCGGGCCGGCTACAGACCCTGGTCGAGGCGGACGTGCTCGAAAAGCGTCGCTACCAGGAGTCGCCGCCTCGGGAGGAGTACGTGCTCACCGAACGCGGCGTCGATCTGTGGCCGATCATCCGCAGCATGGCCCGGTGGGGCGAGAAGCACGTGCAGAACGGGGTGGCCTGCCGGCTCTACCGACACCACGGCTGCGGCGGGACGGTGGACCCGACCGGACTGTGCGCGGTCTGCGCGAGGGTCGTCGGCCCCGCCGAGACCGAGGTGGCCCCGGGGCCCGGCGCGAACATGCTGCGGCGCCAGGACGCGGTCACCCTGGCGATGCGCCGACCGCATCGACTGCTGGAGCCGCTGCTGCCCTGACCGGGCCCTGCTCGGCGGCCCCTCCGGCGACGGCCCGGCGGCCCGGATCGCGCGGGATCCCGCAGCGGCCGAGAGACAGGCCCTAGGGTCGACCTCGAACGGGTGAGTCACTGTGCGAGGGGGATCCATGGGCGCTGGGACGGGGCTGCGAGCACTTGTCGGAGTGCTGCTCCTGGGCGTGTTGTACGTCGTGCTCGCGCTGCCGCTCCTGTTCGTGGCGTTCGTGACCGGCGCGATCGTCGACCAGGGACGATTCTTCACCTCGGGCGCCGCCGTGTTGTGGGCAATGGGCGTGGTCGCGCTGGTCGCGTTGTTGCTCGAACTGACCGGACCGCGCCGGCTGCCCGCCGGGCTCGCCGTGGACGCCCGGGCGCAGCCGGTGTTGTGGGAACTGGTCCGGGATGTGGCCGCCGATCTGCGGGTGCCGGTGCCCGACGGGATCGTGCTCACCGGCGGGGTCGGCTGCGAGTTGCGGGTGGTCCGCCGCCCCGGGACCTGGCTGCACCACCATCTGGTGCTGGGCGCCGCGCTGCCGCACGTGCTGACCGGTCGGCGGTTGCGGGTGGCGATCGCGCACGCGCTCGGCCACGGCCGCCGCCGTCGACCGCCGCTCGCGGACCGGATCAGCTGTCATGGCGTGGACGCGGTGGTCGGGCTGGCCGAGGCGCTGGCCGACCACGGCGGCGCGGGTCGGGCGGCGGCGGGCTACGCGGCGTTCTACCGGCGGGTGACCGCCCCCGTGGTCGACTTCGAGGAGCGCGCCGCCGATCGGGCCGCGGCTCGTGCCTACGGCACCGACGCGGTGGCGGACGCGCTGGGCGAGCTGGCGCGGGTGCGGGCGGACTGGGCCCGGTTCCGGGACGACGTGCTGACCCCGGGCATCGAGGCGGGCTGCGTGCCGAGCGATCCGATCGCCGGCTTCCTGGCCTTCCGGGAGTCGCGGGCCGCGTGGGGCGACGACGAGGCCGGGCCGGAGCAGGCGATCGCGGTCCGGGTCGAGCGGCTCCTGGACCGGCCCCTGGACGGGCGGGACAGCCCCGGTGGCGCCGACCTGGCCGGCGGTTCGCTGCTGGTCGAACCGCCCCGGCTGCTTGCCCACGTGCATCCGTACCTGCTGGCCACCGACGACGACGGACACCTGGACCGGCGCGGGTTCACGGGGCTGGACGGCCTGGTGAAGCTGCCCGAGGAGGCGTTCCTGGAGCACCTGGTCGGCTTCACCCGGGCCCGCCGGGCCGCGGCGCTGGGGATCTCCGCGCGGCGGGCGGGCGTGGAGTATCCGGTGACCCTGGGCGGGGTGCTGGCGCTGCTGGTCGAGGGTCGGGGCGCGGAACTGGTCGCCCGGCACGGCCCGGACACCACCGGGGCGTTGGCCGCCCTGCTGGGTGGGGCGTGGGTGGAGTCCGGGCGCGGCCGGTTGCGGCCGACCTGGGCCGGCGGTGGGACGGTCACCGACCATCTCGGCGTCGAACCGGACCTGATCGCCTGGGCCGACGCCGCGTTGGCCGGCGCGCCCGGCGCCCGGGCGCTGCGCGAGCGGTTGACCGAGGCGGGCGTGTCCACCCACTTCGAGCCCAGGCCGCCGGTGTCGATCGCCGACGGGGGACGGGAGACGGTGGTCGGACACCGCTGATCGGTGACCTACGGTGGTGGGGTGAAGCAGCCGAACACCGAGCAGGCGGGCGGTCCCGGGATCGAGCCCGAGCGAGCCGCCGCAGCGCCGACCACCGTCCGCAGGGCCGCGGCGGGCCGGACGGTCGCCCTGCCGGATTCCGGTGGCGCGAGCGCGGCGAAGAAGGCCGTCGCCGGGAGGGCCGTCGCGAAGAAGGCGGTTGCGAAGAAGGTCGCCGGCCGCAAGGTCGCCGCCGAGAAGGTCGTCGCGCCGCGCAGGCCCGCCGCTCGGATCGCCCCGCCCAGCTACGACGTCGAGCGCGAACTCATCGCCGGCGGCGCCCGGGTGGTAGCCGGAGTCGACGAGGTCGGACGCGGCGCCTGGGCCGGCCCCGTGCTGGTGGCGGCGGCGATCACCGACCTGTCGGTGCCGCCCACCGGGCTCACCGACTCCAAGCTGCTCACCGCGGCCCGCCGCGAGGAGGTCGCCGCCGCAGTCGCCCCGTGGGTGCGCGCCTACGCGTTCGGGTCGGCCTCGCCCGAGGAGATCGACACCCTCGGGATGACCGCCGCACTGCGCCTGTCCGCCGAACGCGCGCTGGGCGCACTGCCGGTGCGCCCCGACGCGATCGTGCTGGACGGCAAGCACGACTTCCTCGGCACACCGTGGACCGTGCGCTGCGTGATCAAGGGCGACCAGTCCTGCATCGGCGTGGCGGCGGCCTCGGTGTTGGCCAAGGTGCACCGCGACGCGCTGATGGCCGAGATCGGCGCGGCGTTCCCGGCGTACGGCTTCGCCGGGAACGCCGGCTACCCGGCCCCGGTGCATCGCGCGGCGCTGGCCGAGTACGGGCCCACGCCGCACCATCGCATGTCCTGGGCGTACTGGGACGACCTGCCCGCGTGGCGCCACCTCAAGCGACCCCGCGTCGAGCCGGTCACCGACGGGCAACTCGGCTTCGACCTGGGCTGATCGACGTCGGTTTCCGAACGGTCACGTTTGCCCGGGGGCGCTCGTGCGCCGCCCGCGGCCGGTTGTAGCGTCACGCGGGTGACTGCCTCGATTCCTCCCGGCTGGTACGAAGACCCCTCCGCGCCCGGTTCCGAGCGCTGGTGGGACGGCGCCCAGTGGACCGCGTCGACCCGGGCCCGCGGGCAGGGCGAGATCCCGCCGCCGCCGATGGGCGCGCCGCCGGGTGCGGGGCAACTCGGCTACCCCCAGGGCGGGTATCCCGGCGGCTATCAGCCGGTCGGCCCGCCGGGCGGCGCCCCCCGACCCGGTCGCGGCAAGGCGATCGGCCTGGGCGTGCTCGCGCTGGCCGTGGTCGGCGGCATCGTCGCCACCCTGATCGTCGTCCTGGGCGGGGACGGCGGCGGCGGGAAGTCGGTGGCCACCGAGGGCACGCTCACCGACCCGACCACCGGTCTGACCGTGCCCAGGTTCAAGGGCTGGGTCGTCCCCGACCCCGACTCGCCCGCCGAACAGGCGGTGGAGCGCCCGTGCCCGAGCACGTCCTCGACCCGCTCCACCGGCGGCGGGGCCGAGACCGTGCTCCAGGCGGAGCGCAAGTGCTACCGCGCCGGCCTGTCGTTGGAGACCGAGAAGGCCGACTCCTTCGACGAGTTGGTCGCCGGGCTCAAGAAGGACATCGCCGGCACCAAGGGCAAGGTCAAGGTCGACAGCACCGAGTTGGACAAGGCGATCACGGTGGACGGCCGCCGGGGCCACGTGTTGCGGGTCAAGGTCAAGGGCAAGCCCGAGGATCTGCGCATGGACTCGGACACCGCCTGGGCGCAGGTGGTGGCGATCGACGAGAAGAACGCCGACGGCGAATACCCGTGCGTGCTGGTCAAGCTGGAGATCTCCGCGTCGGCGCCGGACAAGTCGACCCTGGACACCGTGCTCAAGGGCATCAAGGTGGGCACCCCGCACCCCTCGGAGAGCACGTCTTGACCCTGCGTCATATCCGACGGGACATTGCCGACGGTACGGTACGCCCGATCGGTCGCGCCGTACCCCGCACCGGTCGCGAGCGCGTACCGTGGACGCGCGCCGCAGGTCGGGCTTGCCGGGATGCGACTGAAGGAGGCCGCATCGGGCACATCATCATTGGGGGGTGACTGTGCGCATCGGTGATCGCCTCGAATGCCCCGGCTACTCGGTGGTGGCCGTGGAGACGACGGGATTGTCCCCACATCGACATCGCATCATCGAGATCGCGGTGGCCCAATGCGATCTCGACGGACGAGTGACCGAGTTCTTCACGACCCTGATCGACCCGCAGGGTCCCGCCGGCGACTTCCAGGCCCACGGGCTGTTCGACGACGACGTGGTGAACGCTCCGACGTTCGCCGAGGTCGCGCCGTGGCTGGCTCACCTGTTCCGGCAACGGGTGGTGGTCGCGCACAACGCGCGCTTCGACATCGGCTTCGTCGAGCGCGAGTTCCAGCGTCGCGGTCGACCCACCGTGCCGCCGCTGACCACGCTGTGCACGATGCGCGAGGCGCCGCACCACCTGCCCGAGGCGCCGCGCTTCACCCTGCTCGCGTGCTGCGAGGCGGCCGAGGTGCCGGTGGACGGGGGGCACGGCGCGGCGGCCAAGGCGATGGGCACCGCACGGCTTTTGGAGCACTACCTGCGCCAGGGCGCGGGCGAGGCCCGGCACTGGCAACAGGCCCGGACGGTGGCGGCCTCGCTGAACTGGCCGCGTCGCAACGCCGAGGTGTCGCGGACGTTCACCCGCGACGACGCGCACACGGCCCGGCGGGCGCGCGAGGAGGCCGAGCAGGTGCGCCGCCGGGACGCGGTGTCGTACCTGGAGAAGGCGCGGGCGTACGGCCCGCCCACCGGCGTGGGCGAGGGCCCGGACAGCTACCTGGCGGTGCTCGACGCGGCCCTGGAGGACCGGGTGATCACCCCGCAGGAGGCCATCGATCTGGCCGAACTCGCGGTGTCCCTGGGCATTTCCGAGACACAGCGCAAGGACCTGGACCGGCTGTACGTGACCGCGCTGGCCGCTTCCATGGTCACGGCCGGGCCGGTCGACCGCGAGGAGCGGGCCGACCTGACCCGGGTCGCCGCGCAACTGGGCATCCCGCGCACCGCGTTGGACGAGATCGTCGGCATGGCCCGCTCCACGGTCGAGCAGGGGCACGGCGGGCCGCGGATCCTGGCCCGGGGGCGTCCGCTGGAATCGGGCCTGCACGTGCTCTTCCACGGCTATCTCGCGGTCACCCGAGGCGAGTTGGAGCGCCGGATGGCCCGCGCGGACCTGTCCGTGGCGTCCGGGATCCACGATCGGGTGGACGTGCTCGTGGTGGCCGACCCGGACGAATCCGCCGATCGCACCTACTGGGCCCGCCAGCGCGGCATCCGGGTGCTGATCGAACCGGTCTTCCTGGCGCTGCTCGCCGACCTGGAACGCGGGCGCAGCAGCGCGGCCGACGCGGCCTCCCAGGTGGCCGCCGCCTCGCTCGCCCACGCCGTGCCCGGGGCACCGCGCACCACGAGCGGCTTCCTGCTGCCCCGGCCGGGCGCCGTGGTGCCGGCCGCCGCCGGATCCTTCGCCCCGAGCCCCTACCGGCCCTACGACACGCCCGTGGACGGCGTCTCGGAGGTGTTGCCGACCGAGGCGTTCGAGTCGACCGAGGCGTTCGCTCCGACCGAATCCTTCGGTCCGGCCGAATCCTTCGCGCCGACCGAGGCGTTCGAGGTCACCGAGGCGCAGACCGCGCCGGCCACCCCGGTGTCCGGGTCCGCGTCCGCCACCACGCCGGCGCCGGTACCGGGCACCGGCGTCACGCTGCCGAGCATCCCGCCGCCGCCGACCGCCTCCGATCTGCCGGTGGCATCGGGTTCCTCGGCCGCCGAGGTGCTCCAGGCCACCGTCCCGGACGTGCTTCCGCCGCCGCCGGAGGTGCCGGCGACGCACGACACCCAGCCGACCACGCCACCGCCCGTACCGGGCCCGGAGACGCCGCCGCAGCCGATGCCGGCGGTCCCCGCGGGGACGCCGACGGCCGGCGGGTCCCAGGCGTCGGCCGCGGTCGTGCCGCCCCGCCCGACGGACGCGCCACCGCCGGCCGTGCCGCCCCGACCCGCCGAAGCGCCGCGGACGGACGTGTCACCGGTCGAGGTGCCACCGGCCGACGCCCCGCCGGTCGTCGTGCCGCCCCGACCGGCGGACGCGCCGCCGCGGGCGCTCACCCGCGGCCAGGCCGTCACGATCGAGGACCTGGGCCCGTTCGCGGGCACGGTGCGGATCGAGGCGGCGTGGTGGGCCCCGGGCCAGGCGGACGGCGACACGGTGGCCCTGGTCCTGGACGACGACCGCCGAGTGGGTGACGACGGCGACCTGGTGTTCTTCAACCAACCGGTACACGCCAGCGGCGCCGTCCGGTTGGCCGGCAAGTTGCAGACCGGTACCACCAACGACGTGGAACCGGGCTCGGATTCGGTCGAGATCGACGTCACCACGCTGCCTCCGGGCCGCAGTCGGGTCCTGGTCGCGCTCGCCCTGGACGCCACGAGTGGCACCACCTTCGCCCAGGTACCGGTGACCGTCGGTATCGTCGACCCTGTGACCTGCCGCCGACTCGCCGAATTCCGGTTGAGCGGAGGCGATGAGACCGTCATGATCCTGGCCGAGGTCTATCGGCGCGGCGACTCCTGGCGCCTGCGTTCGGTCGGTCAGGGCTATGCGGAGGGCCTGGCAGCTTTGGTGATCGAGCACGGGGTGGTGGTGGACGATTGATCCGGCCGAGCTGACGGGGCATCGTAGGATGCGCCGTCGTATGCCCGGGCCACACCCCAGGGGCACCCTGGGTGGGCACGCCCCGCGCGGCTTTGATAGGACTGCCACCATGCCGCGCGTGTTCTCCGGGGAACGGGACTCCACCGATCCCTCCCCGCGTCTCCTCACCGCCGGGCATCCCGGTACCGCCACGAACGAACCGAGCCTTCCCCAGACATGACTGTGAATCCGGTGACTGCCGAAAACACCGCGGACTCGACGTCCGCACCCGAAACCCCGTCCGTACCGCGCCCGTCCGGCGCGGTGCCCAAGCCCGGACCCCGACCGGGCCCGAAGCCGGGCCCGCCCAAGCCCGCAGTACCGCGTCAGGCGACCTCGGCCGGGGGTACCGCCCCGGCGAAGCCGGGCAAGCCCGGCAAGCCCGCTCCGGCCGCGTCGGCCGCGCCGCGGGTCACCCTGATCCCGGCGACCGAGGAGAACGTCTTCGACGCCGCGGACGACGCGGTGGACGCGCTCCTGGAGGCGGGCACCGAGCCCGGCTCGATCCTGGTGCTGACCACGGGTGGACCGCACCCGTGGCAGCAGCACGAGGAGACGTTCGGCGCCGCGCAGTACTGGCGTCAGTACGACGAGGGCAAGGACGTCTTCTACGCGTCGCTGCCCGCCTCGCGCCCGTTGCGCCGGGCCGCGGTCGTGGTCGTGGTCAACGGATTCGCCGAGCGGGACTCCGCCGCGCAGATCCTGACCGCGGCACTGACCGCCGGGGCGTCGGTGACGGTCTGCGGCGACATCGAGCTGGTGCGCGCGCTCACCGGTGTCGCATAGCACGTCGTAGCACGCAGGGGGCCCGCTCGTATCCGGTCCGATCGAACTCGGGCCCCCTGCCCCGCGAACCCCGAAGGTCGGCTACGGTTCGTTGCCATGTCGGAATCGCCGTCGATCGCACAGCTCCTTGACCGGTTCCTCAGCGACCAGGAGGACCGGCTGAAAATACAGCAGTACCGGGCCTGCAGCACCGTCATAGACATGTTGTCGGGCTATCTCAACCGGTACGCCTACATCACCCTGATCGGGGCCGAACGCCAGGAATGGGACCGGGCCTTCTCGGCCGGTGACGACCGGGCGTTCTGCAACGTGTTCGGGGTGCGCAAGTTGATCGCCGGGATCAAGCCGTTCCACGCGCAACATCTGCGTACGCGGTTGCAGAGCCCGGAGCTCGTTCAGGACCACGCGTTGACGGTCACGACCGATCTGGTCGATTGGCTCGCAGAGCGCGGTCTCACCGCCTGATCCAAAGCGTTCGTCAGGACGCGGAAGGTCGTACCAGGGGAGTGGGCCCCGTCTCCGGCAGGTAACGCACCTGCGGCAGTTCAGTCGCGGGTCGGGCCGGGGCGATGCCCGCTGCCCTGATCGGCCTGCTGCCGCCGGGACCGCCGCCGCGGCCCGGGCGCAGCGCCGGGGTGCGCCCGGAGCGGCCGTCGGCGATCAACTGCCAGCCGTCCTGGGAGACGACGGCGACCGCGCCGCAGCGCAGCCCGTGCAGCACGCACGCGTCGTGCAGCCCCCACATCCAGCGGCCGTCGTCCGCTTCCCACTCGCGCGTGCCCGCCCGGTGGATCACCAGCACCGTGGTGTGGGTCGGGGTGGTGCGCCGCAGGTCGTCCGGGACGATCAGGCGCAGGTTCGCCAGGATCAGGTTGCGGCATCGCCAGCCGTCGGTGCGGCCCTCGCCGAAGCCGAAGGAGGCGCTGGCCACCGGGCGTTCGGAACGATCCAGCACGCCGACCACGGCCGTGCGGGCGACCGGTTGGTGCAGGTCGTACAGCCGTTTGATCAGCGCGCGCGGGTCGCGCAGCAACGGAATCCCATGGGTGCGCCAGGATTCCGGGTCCAGCCAGCGGGAGGGACTGGCCGTGGGCGCGCCGTGGCGAGTCGGCGCGGTGGAGGCGGTGGTGGCGATGTGCACGGTCCTCCTTCCGTCCGAAGCGGACAGCGGCGCACGCTCCGACTACGGGCGGCTCGCGGCGGAGCGGCGCCGGATGGGCCCGCACGGGAATGTGAAGAGAACGCCTTGTCGATTCTTGCCTGACGCCTGCAAACTCGGCAACACGTAAGTGTGAGCGTTCGGTACGTCCGCGTGACGACGCGGGGGCGACCCGGCGTCGGTCACCCCTCCATCGTGAGCACCAGGGGCAACACTTCGCGGGCACCGGCCCGGCGCAGCAGGCGGGCCACCACGGTGAGCGTCCACCCGGTGTCGGTGCGGTCGTCGACGAGCAGGATCGGCGCGTCCAGGGCGGCGACCCGCTCGACCAGTGGGTCGGGCAGCACGAAGGCGTCGGCGATCGAGCGCAGCCGCTGTGCGCTGTTGCTGCGCGGCGCCGGACCGCCCGCGCCGGGTGTGTACTCGACGCGGCCCAGCCAGGGGAGTCGGCCGATCGAGGCCAGCCGCTCGCCGAGGCTGTCGATCAGCGCGCCGCGCGTGTGCGAGGCGATCGTCACCACGCCGCCGGGGCGGTTGGGCCAGCCCCAGTTGGCCAGGACCTGGACGACGGCGTCGAAGGCGGCGTCCGGGATCGGCCCGTCGGGCCTGCCGGGGGCCAGGATCGGCCGCAGCCGGTTGCCCCATCCGATGTCCGAGGAGCGGCCCAGCGCCCGGCCGACGGCGGCCTGTTCGCCTTCGGGGATGCGGCCCTTGAGCTCGACGCCGGCCACCGCCATGCCGGTGGGCCACATCCGGCGCGGCTCCACCTCCACCCCCGGCCGGCCCAACGCCGCGCGCGCCGCCTCGCGCGAGGCGGGATCCACCCGCGCGTCGTGGCGCGGGCCCGCGCACGCGTCGCAGCGCCCGCACGGGGCGGCCTCCGGGTCGTCCAGGCAGCGACGCAGGAACTGCATGCGGCAGGTGCCGTCGGCCTGGTAGTCGCGCATCGACTGTTGCTCGTGCTCGCGAGCCGCGGCCACCCGCGCGTAGCGCTCGGCGTCGTACTCCCAGGGGCGGCCGGTCGCGGTCCAGCCGCCGCGCACCCGCTTGACCGCGCCGTCCACGTCGAGCACCTTGAGCATCAGCTCCAGGCGGTTGCGGCGCAGGTCCACGAGCGGCTCCAGGGCCTGGGTGGACAGCGGGCGCCCGGCGCCCGCCAGCGCGGCCAGGGTGCGCTCGACCTGTTCGCGGGCGGGGAAGCCCAACGAGCCGAAGTAGCGCCAGATCGCCTCGTCCTCGCGCCCGGGCAGCAGCAGCACGTCGGCCCGGTCGACGGCCCGCCCGGCCCGGCCGATCTGTTGGTAGTAGGCGATCGGCGACTGCGGGGCGCCCAGGTGCACGACGAAGCCCAAGTCGCCCTTGTCGAAGCCCATGCCCAGCGCCGACGTGGCCACGAGCGCCTTGACCCGGTTGGCCAGCAGGTCGGCCTCGGCGACCCGGCGCTCGGCGTCCTCGGTGCGGCCCGAGTAGGACGCGACGGCGTGCCCGCGCGAGCGCAGGAACGCGGTGACCTCCTCGGCCGCGGCGACGGTCAGCGTGTAGACGATGCCCGAGCCCGGCAGCTCGGGCAGGTGGGTGTCCAGCCAGGCCAGCCGGTCGACCGCGTCGGGCAGCCGCAGTACGCCCAGCGACAGGCTCTCCCGGTCCAGGGTGCCGCGCAGCACCAGCGCGTCGCCGGCCGGGTCGAGCTGCTCGGCCACGTCGGCGCTCACCCGCGCGTTCGCGGTCGCGGTGGTGGCCAGGACCGGGACGCCGGCCGGCAGTTCCTCCAGGAGGGTGCGCAGCCGGCGGTAGTCGGGCCGGAAGTCGTGCCCCCAGTCGGACACGCAGTGCGCCTCGTCGACCACCAGCAGGCCGGTGGTGGCGGCCAGCTTGGGCAGCACGTTGTCCCGGAAGTCGGGGTTGTTCAGCCGCTCGGGGCTGACCAGGAGCACGTCCACGGAGCCCTCGGCCACCTCGGCCTGGACCGCGTCCCAGTCGTCGACGTTGGCCGAGTTGATGGTGCGGGCCCGGATCCCGGCGCGGGCGGCGGCGTCGACCTGGTTGCGCATCAGGGCCAGCAGCGGCGAGACGATCACGGTGGGCCCCGCCCCGCGCTCGCGCAGCAGTGCGGTGGCCACGAAGTAGACCGCGGACTTGCCCCAGCCGGTGCGCTGTACCACCAGGACCCGGCGACGGTCGGCGACCAGCGCCTCGACCGCGCGCCACTGGTCCTCGCGCAGCCGCGCGTCGCCCCCGGCCAGGTCCCGCAGCACGGCGTCGGCGCGGGTGCGCAGGTCCGTCGTGGGGGCGCGGTGGGCGGCGGGAGTGGTGGCGCGGTCCTCGGTCATGCCTCCCTTTGTAGTCGCCGCCGGCGACATTGCGAAAAGGAGGTCCGGGTGGTTTGTGGACAAACGTGTCGGCTTCGCGGGGTGCGCCGACGCGTCCGGGGTGGGGGGTCGCCCGCCTCGGGTGGGCGCCCGGCCGATCGACGCGGAGGTGATCGAACGAGTTGTCGAGGTACGCGTCAACAAGAGCCGAGTTGTGCACAGGTCGCCCCCGGGTGCCGGGCTCGGATCGCGAGCGGGCGCACGCTCGCCCCATGAACGACACCGATGGTTTCGACCGCACCCCGTTCGTGGCGATGTCCCCGCAGTCCGTGCTGCGGGTGCGCTCGCCCGCCGATCTGGTGGAGGCCGTGCCGTACCTGATCGGCGTGCGGCCCACCGACAGCGTGGTGCTGTTGGGCATCCTGCCGGGCGAGCGCAGCCGGGTCGGCCCGGTGTTGCGGCACGACCTGCCGCCGCCGGCCGATTTCGAGCCCGCCGCCCGGCACTTCGCCCGACTGCTGGTGCGCGCCGGCGCGCGCGGCGTGGCCGTGGCGATGTATCCCGACGGCGCCGAGGCCGCTGCGGGAGGGCCGGCGGTGGAGGTCGGGTCGGCGGCCGTCGAGCGGCTGCGGCCGTTGCACGCGGCGATCGCCCACGCGTGTGCGGCGCACACGATCGAGGTGCGCGAGGCGGTCTGCGTGAGTACCGAGCGCTGGTGGTCCTACGGCTGCGCCGACGACCGGTGTTGCCCGACCGAGGGCACCCTGCTGCGTACCGAACGCAGCTCGACCGTCGCCGCGACGGCGGTCTGGGCGGGCCTGCCGGAGCCGATGTCGTTGGCCGAGTTGGTGCGCCGCTTCCGGCCGCCGGAGTACGCGATGCGCGAACTGATGTTGCGGGCGTATGAAAGTGTGCGGGCCCGGCCGGAAGAGTTCGCGGCGCGGCGCACGCTGACCGCGCTGGCCGGTCACCGGGCCAGGTTCCGGGCCGGCGACACCACGATCGAACCGGCCGAGGCGGCGCGCCTGGTGCTCGGGTTGGGCGACGCCCGGGTGCGCGACGACGTGATGGCCTGGCACGACGAACAACCGGGCGGCGCCGACGACGTGGCCCTGCTCGCGCTGTGGACCGCGCTGGCCCGCCGAGCCTTCGCCCCCGCCTCCGCGCCACCGCTCACCCTCGCCGCGTGGGCGGCCTGGACGATCGGCGACGGCGTGTTGGCGCGGGTCGCGGTGACCCGGGCGTTGCGGGCCGACACCGGATACACGATGGCGCGACTGCTGCACTCGGCGATCAACAGCCCGCTGAGCGCGGCCGAGGTGCGCCGACGGATCTTCCGCGATGCCGTGACCAACCGGGCTCCGTGACCGTTGGGGGGCCGGGGGCCACACGGCGACGCACGGTCGACGGCGGGGCGGACCGCCGGCGGGATCGCCGCCGGCTCCGACGCGGGGCGGCGATTCGCCCGTGTCGGGTCCACGAGCAGCGGCCCACGAGAAGCGGGAGACGAGAGCGGTGACCGTGAGCACGATCCCACATCCCCTCGCGCACGAGGCGCTCGTCTGCGTGGACGCGCCCGGCATGGTGATCGGTGGGCTGGACGGGCAACTGCGTGGGCACGGCGTCCAGGGCGTCTACCACGACGGGCGGCGCACCCTCTCGCGCATCGTGCTGACCATCGGCGGTACCGAGCCCGAGCCGCTGTCCGGACACGTGGTCGCGGCCGACGCCGTGCGCTACCTCGCGATGCGCCGATTCGCCGCAGACGGCACCCCCGACCCCGGCCTGGTGATCGAGCGCACCCGGCACGCCGCCGGTCGGGAGCGCCTCGTACTGCGCAACACCGGCCGCCGGGCGCTGCGGCTGCCGATCGAACTCGCCCTGGGCGCCGACCTGATCCCGCTCGACGCGTTACGGGCCGGACACCGGCCGACCGAGTTGCGGGCCCGGGTCGCCGCGGCGGGTCTGGGCTGGAGCGCACCGGACGGTACGAGCGTGCGGGTGAGCGCCGAGCCCGCACCGAACACCGCGCTGGCCGCCACCGCGACGCTGCGCTGGGACGTCGACCTGGAGCCGGCCCGCTCGTGGTCGGTCGAACTGCGCGTGGTCGCCGAGCCGGTTTCCGGCCGACCCGGCCCGCGCGCCTTCTCCGGTCGGCCGCCCTGGACGCAGCCCCGGGTGCGCTGCGACGACGTGCGGGTCGCCGGCTGCCTCGACCAGGGACTGCGCGACCTGCGCGCACTGTTGGTGGTCCCCGATCCCGACCTGCCGACCGCGCCGCTGCCCGCGGCCGGCGCGCCGTGGCAACTGGCCCCCACCGGGCGCGACGCGTTGTGGACCGCCCGGATGTTGCTGCCGCTGGGCACCCGATTCGCGAGCGGTGTACTGCGGTTGCTCGCCGCCCGTCAGGGCGTGCGGGTGCGGCCGCGCGGCGAGGACCCCGGGCGGATCCCGCACACGCTGGGCCGGGCCGGCGAACCGGCCCGCTACGACTGCGCGGGCTCGACCGCGCTGTTCGTCACGCTGTTCGGCGAAGCCTGGCGCTGGGGGCTGCCCGCCGCCGAGGCCGGCCCGTTGTTGCCCGCGCTCGGCCGGGCGCTGGGACACCTGTCCCGAACGCTCGGCGAGCGGCCCGGCGACTTCGTCCGGCTCGGCCCCGAAGGGCCGGCGCCGTGCGAACTCCAGGCGCAGACCTACCAGGCCGCGCGGCACGGCGCGGCGTTGCTGGAGGCGCACGGTCTGCCGGGCGCGGACGCCCTGCGGGAGCGCGCCGAGCAACTCGGCGTCGCCTTCCGCCGGGCGTTTCGCGCCGAGGACGCCGCGGGGGAGTACTACGCGGCGGCGCTCGACCCGGCCGGTCGGCCGATCACCGTGGCCTCGTCCGCGATGGCGCACCTGCCCGGCAGCGGCATCCTGGACGACACCGGAAATCGGGCGGTGGCCCGCCGGTTGACCGCGCCCGACCTGGACTGCGGCTGGGGGCTGCGCGGCACCTCGACCCGGCTGCCCGGCTACCACCCGCTCGCCGCCCGAGGCGGCGTGGTGCGCGCCCACGACACCTGCGTGGCCGCCGCCGGACTCGCCGAAGCGGGCCATCTCGACGCCGCACAGCAGTTGTTCGCCGGGTTGTTACACGCCGCACCGTGGTTCCAGTACCGATTGCCGGAGATGCACGCGGGCGAACAACGCGCGCAAGGCCACGCCCCGGTGGCCCATCCGCTGGCCTGCCGCCCGTTCGCCCGCGCCGCCGGGGCGATCCTGCCGGTCCTGGTCGCGCTCGCCGGCATTCGGCCCGACGTGCCGGCCGGACGGGTCACCGTGCGCCCGCCCGGCCCGCTGGACATCGGCGAACTCGAACTGCGCGACCTGTGCGTGGCCGGCGAGCCGTTCACGGTCCGGGTCAACCGGGCCGGCCAGGCGATCGTGGAGGAGGCGGCGAAGGGCATCCAGCTCGCGATCTGAACCCGGCGCCCGGTGACGCGACGCCACCACCCGCGTGCACGGGGTATGCCCACCGATCGCAATCCGTTTTATCGTCAGCCAGACAGCTAGTGCCCTCCGGGCACTAGGATCGCCCCATGCCACGCTCCGAGACCTCGCTCTTTCCGCCCTTCGGAGTCACCGTGGATCTTGTCGTCCTCACGGTGCGCGAGCACGCTCTGAGCGCCTTGACCATCCGCCGGGGCGAACCGCCGTTCCAGGGCGCCTGGGCGTTGCCCGGCGGCTTCGTGCGCGAGGGGGAGGGCCTGGAGGCCGCCGCGGCGCGCGAACTCGCCGAGGAGACCGGCCTGGACCGGCTGCCGGTGCACCTGGAACAACTCGCCACCTTCGGCGACCCCGGCCGCGACCCCCGGATGCGGGTGGTCAGCGTGGCCTATCTGGTCCTGGCCCCGGACCTGCCCGCGCCGCGCCCCGGCGGCGACGCGGCCGGCGCGCGCTGGTCCTCGGTCGGCGAACTGCTCGGCGACAACAGCCGACTCGCCTTCGACCACGGACGCATCCTGGAGGACGGCGTCGAGCGCGCCCGCTCGAAGATCGAATACTCCTCGCTCGCCGCCGCGTTCTGCCCCGAGGAGTTCACCGTCGGCGAGCTGCGCCGGGTCTACGAGGCGGTGTGGGGCGTGGCCCTGGACCCGCGCAACTTCCACCGCAAGGTCACCGGCACGCCCGACTTCCTGGTGCCCACCGGCGGCACCACCACCCGACAGGGCGGCCGGCCGGCCCAGCTCTTTCGGCGCGGCTCGGCGGAGAAGCTCAACCCGCCGATGTTGCGCCCCGAACCCTGACCGACCCGGCTCGGGTGAAGCCGGCCCGCTTGCCGTGTCCCGCGTGCCCGCGACCCGTCAGCCCTGGCCACCCAGATCGAGCCCGCCCGCGTCGTAGGCGAGTTGCGCGTCCCGGCTGCGGTGGTGACCCATCAGCGTGAGCAGTTCCAGCACGCGTGGTCGCAGCGCCGGCCACCCGGCGATGCCCTGCGGTCCGTGCGCGATGCCCGCCAGGACGTCGTCCAGCAGCAGGCCGAGCCGGGCGTGTTCACCCCGCAGCCGACACACCGCGGGTTCGAACCTGGGATCCGCCCGGCGCACCTCGTCGTAGAGACCGTCGGGTCCCTCGGTGGCCACGACATGTTCGTACAGATCCGCCCGCAACTGCCGCAACCCCGCGCACAACGCGGCCAGCCGGCGCGGCCCCGGCGGCCCGGCGACCAGACCGTCACGGACGATCAACAACGCGTCGTCGAGGTCGCCCCGCCTGCGGCGCACGGCCTCCAGGACACCCGGATCGGGAAGAGACATGGCGACCTCCAGAGGCGGTACGCGGCGGTATTTCGATGATCCTCCAGGAACCGGCGGCCTGTCCAGGTTCGGCGGCCTTTTCCACAGCTCGCCGATACGACGTCAAATGCCGGGAAAATTATCTTTTCGCCGGTATGTTGCCAAAGATCCATAGATCTCCCGTATCCGGAGTGGCGAGGAGCGACGGCGATGATCCAGACACGCGGGCTGACCAAGAGATACGGCGGCATCGTGGCCGTCGACGACCTGTCCTTCGATGTGCTCCCCGGCAAGGTCACGGCTCTGCTCGGGCCCAACGGCGCGGGCAAGTCGACCGCCCTGCGGCTGATGCTCGACCTGGAGCGCGGCGGGGGCGAGACGCTGTACGACGGCCGACGCTACCGGCGGCTGCGCCGACCCGGTGCCGAGGTCGGTGCCTGTGTCGGCGCCACCGGCGCACATCCGGGGCGACGGGTGCGGGCGCACCTGCGGATGCTCGCGGCGGCCGGCGGAATCCCGAACCGCCGGGTGAACGAGGTGCTCGACCTGGTCGGGTTGACCCCGGTGGCGGGCGCCCGGGTCCGGGTGCTGTCCGCGGGCGCGTCGGGCCGACTCGGGCTGGCCGGCGCGCTGCTCGGTGATCCGGGCACGTTGGTGCTGGACGAACCCGCGACCGGCCTGGATCCGCAGGGCGTGCGCTGGCTGCGCGACTTCCTGCGCGCCTTCGCGGCCGACGGCCGTACGGTGCTGGTCGCCGGACACATCCTGGCCGAGACCGCGAATTGCGCGGATCGGGTCCTGGTGATCAGTCGGGGTCGCCTGGTCGCGGACGAATCGGCGCTCGACTTCCTGCGCCGCGGGGTGCGGGCCGGGGTATCGGTGCGCACTCCGCAGGTGGCCCGGCTGTCCGCGCTGTTGCGGGCCGAGGGCGTGCACGCCGCCCGCTCCGGCGGCACCACGCTCGTCGTGACCGGCGCCGACCGGGCCAGGGTCGGCGAGATCGCCTTCCGCGGCGGGATTCTGCTGCACGAGTTGGCCGAACGCGAGCCCGGAGTCGGCGACGCGTTCACCGATGTGATCACCGTGCGCCGCGAGCGCCCCCAGGTCGCGATGGACGAGGACGCCCTCGACGAGGGGTCGGCCGGGCTCGGGTCGACCAACCGGCCCACCGAGGAACTCGTCGGGTTCGGAGCCGAGTTCACGACCGAATTCGCCACCGGGTTCACGACCGAATCCTCGACCGGGCCCGACCCCGCGACGGCGCCGGCCACGGCGCCGGCCGGCGCGACGTCGGCGACCGTGCTCGGGACCGGGCACGATCGCGCCCCCGGGACCGACCCGCACGCCGAGTCCGAGCAACCCGCGGCCCGGCCGCGAGCGCAGACCCCGCAGCCGGTCGAACCGGGATCCGCGCCGGCGACCCGCGACACCGCCTCGATCGCCGCGCCCGAGCCGCACCGGATCGTCGAGACGCACGCCGATCCGGCCGCCGGCCGCGAGACGCCCCGCGCCGCGCACCCGGCTGCCGAGGCCGGCGCCGACACCACCGCCGCGCGGAACCCGAACCCGAACCCGAACCCGAACCCGAACGCGACGCCCGCCGCGCTGCCGCCGAGGCGCCGATTCGCCCGCACCTGGCGCTCCACCGAACGCACCCGGCAGACCGACGAGGTGAGAAGCGCATGAGCGCGATCGCATACGAATTCGTGCGGGCCCGCAGCCTGCGCACGACCTGGTGGGGCCTGCTGGGCCTGCTCGCGCTCGCCGCCGGCGCCGGCTGGGTGGCGGCCCGCCAGGCCGGCGCGGCCCCGATCGATTCCGCCGAGGTGGCCCACCTGGTCACCGCCGGCCCCGGCCGCACCCCCGCGCTGATCCCCGCGATCATGCTGCTGACCGCCCTCGCCTGTGCGCGCGAGCAACGCCGGGACGCGCTGCCCGCCCTGCTGCTCGCGTTGCCCCGGCGCGGGCGGGTCTACCTGGCCAAGCTGGTCGGCACCGCGTTCGCGGCCGTCCTGGTCGCCGTCCTGGCGGTGGCCGCGAGCGTGGGCACGGCCCGTGTCGTCTTCGGCCCGACCTTCCCCGACACCGCGGCGATCGAGGCCCCGGCGACCCGGATCCTGGCCGGCTTCGTCGCCTACGTGCTGCTCGCCGCCGTACTCGGCCTGGCGATCGGCACCCTGTCCCGAGGCGCGCCGCTGATCGCGATCGCCGCCGCGGCGCTGCCCGCCGGCGCCGAACGCCTGATCGCGGCGGCGATTTCGGCCGGTGTCCCGCCGGCGCACCGAGACCTGGTGCGTTACCTTCCGTTCCGCGCCGCCGATCGCATGCTCGTCGTCGGCGACGGCAAACTCGCGCCGGTGGTGGCCGGCTCCGTGTTGGCCGCGATCACGCTCGTGCTCACCGTGCTCGCCATGATCACCTTCGTCCGCCGCCGGGCCTGAGCCGGTTTTCGATCGACGTCACACTTTCGGACGATCGACCCGCAAGGTAGATCACCCTTTCGTGTGTTTTTCAGCCGAGAGCGGGTTTGCTGCTCAAGCCGGACCCGTTCGAGGCCGAGATGGAGAGCGTGAGTATCGCTGCCCATCAGACAATGACCCACGCCCCGGCGAGCGGATCGGCCGACGCGTTCCGCGCCGGCGAGCCGGGCGCCGCCGGCACCGACCCGATGTCCCGCCGGCCGTACGTGTGGGACGGACCCGACCTCGAACCGGCACGCGCCGTGCGCAAACCGGGCGTCGGCCGCGGCCGCGGCCTGCACGGCCAACTCGTCCAGCAGCTCGGCCAGATGATCGTCGCGGGCGAGGTGGGCGCCGAACGTCCGCTGGTGCCCGAGGAGATCGGCCAGCGCTTCGAGGTCTCCCGGACCGTGGTGCGCGAATCGCTCCGGGTCCTGGAGGCCAAGGGCCTGGTCAGCGCCCGGCCCAACGTCGGCACCCGGGTGCGCCCGGTGAGCGACTGGAACCTGCTCGACCCCGACGTGATCGAGTGGCGCGCGTGCGGCCCGCAGCGCGACTCGCAGCGTCGCGAACTCTTCGAACTGCGCTGGGGCATCGAGCCGTTGGCCGCACACATGGCCGCGTGCCGCAACCACCCGGAGATCGTCCGCCGGCTCGGCGACGTCGTGGAGATCATGCAGCGCGCCGTCGCCCAGCCCGACCCGCTGACCTTCAGCCGCGCCGACGCGGAGTTCCACGGTCTGCTGCTCCAGGTCGCGGGCAACCGCATGCTCGACCACCTCGCGAGCATCCTGGCCGCCGCGCTCCAGGTGTCGGGAGGCCACGTGGCCGGCTGCGAGCACCTCTCCGAGGCGTCCGTCGCGCTGCACGCGCGCCTGGTCGACGCGGTCGCCGCCGGCGACGGCGAGAGTGCCGAGGCCGCCATGCGTTCGCTGCTCGCCGTACACCCCGAGGTGGACCGCCAGTTCCCCGCCCCACGCGAGGGCTGACCCGCAGCCGAGGGACCGTGCCACGCGAGAGCGAGGACACGAACGCGTCGCCCCTTCGTCGACCCGCCGCCCGGGTCGACGAAGGGGCGCGGGTATGTCCGAGCCCGCCCGCTTATCCGACGTACGGAGAGTTCAAGCCAATCACTCCCGGTGAGAAGGTTCGCGTGCGTACTCTCGATACCTGACTCGCCGGCCCGGAGTTGCCAACAGGTGGGGTTGTGAGGCAATGAACGACGACAAGGTCGGATGCGAGCGGCTCGCCGGGATCGACGCGGCACTGCTGGCAACCTTGACCAGCCAGGGATCGACGGCATTCGCGTTCTACGATCGGCGCCTGCATTGTCGGCGGGTCAGCGGCGCACTCGCCCGACTGGCCGGCCGCTCGGCCGAGGACCTGCTCGACCGACGACCCGACGAGGTCTATCCGCCCCCTCGCGCCCGCCGGATCGAGGCCACCCTCTCCCGGGTGCTGGCCTGCGGCGAGCCGTACGTGGAGACCCACACCAGTCGCGGCTCCGACCGCGACGAGCCCGCCGACCGGGTCGGCACGGCGCGCTCCGACGAGCGCGAACGCGCTTACGAGTCCCAGTGGTTGCCGGTGCGTGAGGCGGGGGACGAGGCGGGCCCGGTGATCGGCGTACTGCTGGTGGTGCGCGACATCACCGAGCAGCGGCGCTGCGTGGAACTGCTGCGGTCCAGCCAATGGCGTACCGCCCGGCTCCAGGCGATGACCGCGCGGATCGCCGGCACGCTCAGCGTGCCCGAGGTGGAGGAGGCGGTCGAGGAACTGGGCGTCGGCATCGCCGCCGCGTGCTCGCAGGCGTATCTGCTGGACGAGACCGCGCCGGTATACCCGTGGCCGAACGTGCCCGCGCAGCGCACCGTCACCCGCCGGCGCGGCCTGCCCGCGCACTGGTCGGCGGACCTGGTTGCCGCGGTGACCGACGGCATCGCGCGGTACACCTCGAACGACGGCCCGGGCGCCTCCCGGGTGCTCCTGCCGCTGGTCGGCTCCGGGGCGCCGCTGGGCGTGCTGCGCTACACCTTCGACGACGGACGGGTGTTCGACCCGGACGACCGGATCTTCCTGGAGGCGTTCGCGGGGCAGTGTGCGCTGGCCATCGAGCGTTCACGGCTGTACGAGCGCGAGCACCGCACCGCCGTCGCGCTGCAGCGCAGCCTGCTGCCCGAGCGGCTGCCGGCGGTGCACGGCGTCGAGTTCGGCTTCCGCTACCTGCCCGGTGCACCCGACTTCGAGGTCGGCGGCGACTGGTACGACGTGTTCCAACTGCCGGACGGGCGAGTGGCGATCGTGGTCGGCGACGTGATCGGCAAGGGCCTGACCGCGGCGGCCGGCATGGGCCGGGTGCGCTCGGCCCTGCGCGCGCTCGCCTTCACCGACCCCGAGCCCGCCGCCGTACTCACCGGCCTGGACCGGCTGTTCACCGCGACCGAGGACGACGAGTCGCTGACCACGCTGGTCTACGCCGTGGTGGATCCCGCGACCGGCCTGCTCGACCTGGCCGACGCGGGCCACCTGCCGGTGGTGCTCGTCTCGGCCGACGGCAAGGCCAAACTCGTCGAGATCGGCGAGGAGTCCACCCCCCTGGGAGTTGCGGAACGGCGGACGCAACACACCATTCGACTCGATCCGGGGGACATCCTGATCGGCTTCTCGGACGGCCTCGTGGAGACCCGCGGTCGCGGCCTCGACGAGGGCCTGGACGACCTCGTGGAGATCGCCCGCGGACCCAACGAGGGCCTGGAGGCGCTGTTGACCGACATCCTCGAAGGACTGCTCGGAGACCGGGACCGAGACGACGACGTGACCATCCTGGGGGTACGGATCACCGGTGACGCGTGACCGGATCCCTCACACAGGGTGTGGCGCGTGCCGCAAGAGGGAACCGTGTGAGCTGCACCACCGAACGGGTGCGTAACACTTCTCCGCCTGGCCCGATGAGTACGAAGGTGGCAGCCGTTCGGGAATAGCAAAACAGGCCGCTGCGCTGATCGGAGCGCAACGGTTTGCCGGAACCACGCTGTCCGCCCGAGTGTCGTTCGCTTGGCGGCGCCTGCCTGTCCACCAGGTCGTGACGCCGTCCAGATCGTCGAGAGGTTGTTTGTGTCGGCCAGCACATCCCGTTCGCTCCCGCCCGAGATCGCCGAATTCCTCAACGTGAAGTCGTTGATCGAGCGGGGTGAGGCCCAGGGGTACATCGCCAGCGACGAGGTGCGTCAGGCGTTCGAGGCCGACCAGATTCCGGCCACTCAATGGAAGAACGTCCTGCGCAGCCTCAACCAGGTCCTCGACCAGGAGGGTGTGACCATCATGGTCAGTGCCGCGGACTCGGCGGCGCCCAAGCGCACCCGGAAGAGTGTGGCGGCCAAGAGCGCCGCCAAGCGGACCGCGACCAAGACCGTCGTCTCCAACCGCACCGCCGCCACCGTGACCGCCGTGCCCGCCGCGACCGAGCCGGCGACGCCCGAGGCCGACGGCGCGCCGACCACCGCCGCGACCGAGACCGCCCCGGGCGCGCCCACCGCGCCCGGCGCGCCCGCGACGAGCGCCGCGCCGCGCAAGAGCGCCGCGAAGAAGACCACCGCCGCGGGCACCGCCAAGAAGGCCGCGCCGAAGAAGGTCGCCGCCAAGAAGACCGCCGGCAAGGCGGGCGAACCCGACGCCGAGGCCGAGGAGTTGCCCGAGGACCCCGAGGCGGTCGTCGAGGACGCGGTGCCCGACGAGCCGGAGAGCAAGGGCTTCACCCTCTCCGACGACGAGGACGACGCCCCCGCGCAGCAGGTCGCCGCCGCCGGCGCCACCGCCGACCCGGTCAAGGACTACCTCAAGCAGATCGGCAAGGTTCCGCTGCTCAACGCCGAGCAGGAGGTCAACCTCGCCAAGCGGATCGAGGCCGGCCTGTTCGCCGAGGACAAGCTCGGCTCCGGCGACAAGCTGCCACCCAGGCTCCGGATGGAGCTGGAGATCATCGCCGAGGACGGCCGCCGGGCGAAGAACCACCTGCTGGAGGCCAACCTGCGCCTGGTGGTCTCGCTGGCCAAGCGCTACACCGGCCGCGGCATGCTCTTCCTGGACCTGATCCAGGAGGGCAACCTGGGCCTGATCCGGGCGGTCGAGAAGTTCGACTACACCAAGGGCTACAAGTTCTCCACCTATGCGACCTGGTGGATCCGGCAGGCGATCACCCGGGCCATGGCCGACCAGGCGCGGACCATCCGCATCCCGGTCCACATGGTCGAGGTGATCAACAAGCTGGCCCGCGTGCAGCGCCAGATGCTCCAGGACCTGGGCCGCGAGCCCACCCCGGAGGAACTGGCCAAGGAACTCGACATGACCCCCGAGAAGGTCATCGAGGTGCAGAAGTACGGCCGCGAGCCGATCTCCCTGCACACCCCCCTCGGCGAGGACGGCGACAGCGAGTTCGGCGACCTGATCGAGGACTCCGAGGCGGTCGTGCCGGCCGACGCGGTCAGCTTCACCCTGCTCCAGGAGCAGTTGCACTCGGTGCTCGACACACTCTCCGAGCGTGAGGCGGGGGTGGTGTCGATGCGTTTCGGGCTCACCGACGGTCAGCCCAAGACGCTCGACGAGATCGGCAAGGTCTACGGGGTCACCCGGGAGCGCATCCGCCAGATCGAGTCGAAGACCATGTCGAAGCTGCGCCACCCGTCCCGCTCCCAGGTGCTGCGCGACTACCTGGACTGAGCCTGCGGGCGCGGCCCGGCCGTGCCCGCAACGAACATCGGCCCCGGATACACCATCCGGGGCCTTCGTGTGTGCGCCTGCCGAGGAAATCACCCGTTCGCCCAAAGCGAGGATTCCGGATCGCCACGCTGGGGCACCGGCTTCTACCTGACGGTAGCCGGCGAGAGGTTCCCCATGATGGTGCGAACGCCCGAGCGGAACAGACGCAGCAAATTCCGGCGGTACACACGAGGATCGATGGTCGCGCTTGTCACGGTCGTGACGGCGGCACTCCTGATCGGCGCCACCCCCTCGGGGCCGCCGCGCGTGGTGGTCGGTGGGAGCCCCGCGGACACCGCGACGTATCCGTGGGCGGTGGCCCTGTCCAGTCGAGCCGAGTACGGATCCGCGCGATCGGGGCAGTTCTGCGGCGGCACGCTGATCGCACCCACCAAGGTGCTGACCGCCGCGCACTGCATGTACGACGCCAACGGCAACCGGGACGACCGGCCGGACCTGAAGGTGATCCAGGGACGGACCGACCTGCGCGGCACCCAGGGTCGGGAGGTGGCGGTCGGCCGGGTCCAGGTGAATCCCGACTTCGACCCGAGCCGGATCTCCGGCGACTGGGCGGTGCTCACCCTCGCCGAGCCGCTCGGTACGGGCCTGGCCTCGATGGTGGAACAGGACGCGGACATTTACGCGAGCGGCACCGCGTCGACGGTGTTCGGCTGGGGCGACACCACGGGGCGCGGCGACTACTCCTCGACACTGCGCCAGGTCACCGTGCCGCTGGTGTCCGACGCGACCTGCGCGACCGCGTACCCGGGTGGGCGGTACGGGACGTACGAACCGGCCTCGATGGTGTGCGCCGGCGAGCGGCAGGGGGGCAAGGACGCGTGCAGTGCGGACAGCGGTGGCCCGCTTCTGGTCGCCGGTCGGGTCGCCGGGATCGTCTCGTGGGGAGACGGATGTGCCCTGCCGGGTAAACCGGGCGTCTACACCCGGGTCGCCGCGTTCGCCCGGGACATCCGGGATGCCGCCGGATTGTGAGGGATATCACGGGCCGTGAGGGCGGTGACCGCCCCCCTGGGTGACGACGACAGACGCCGATGGCGGCCACCTCGCGGTGGCCGCCATCGGCGCGATGTCTGCTCGTCGGGATCTCAGAGGGTCGGCTGTCTGGTCAGTTGTCGTCGTCCGGTGCGGTAACGGGGACCGCCGTGAGGCGGTCGGTCTCGTCCTGTATCTCCACGGCCACCTTCCGAAGCTCTGGTTCGAACTTACGGGCGTGGTGCGCACAGAACAGCAGTTCGCCGCCGCTGGAAAGGACTACCCGAAGGTATGCCTGGGCGCCGCACCGATCACAACGGTCGGCGGCCGTCAACGGACTGGCGGGTGTCAGAACCGAATTCACGTCGCCTCTTCTCTACTCGACGAAGCCTTCATCGATGTCCAACATCAAATCAGCCTCGAACGTTCCCGGGGTGATCGTGTCATGTTCAACAGCTTCTCGGCACACCCCTTCTGCAACTCATTCCTTGTGCATAGGACGTGCCCTGTGCGCGTACGGTTCATGCCGGCCACCCGATCGGGTGGTCGAAGATGTGTTCGGATGCCGGCTAGGATGCGGCGGCGAGCCGTCGCCGGGGTGTCTTCCGGCCCCGGTAGCCTTGCTCTCCGGCGCGACGAGGGTGATCAACGGGCCCGATTTCGGGGGCTCGGACATCGCCGACGCGCCGCACGGATCGACGCGTTCGCGGCGATTCGACTACGCGACTACATGCGAGGAGTTGCACCGCGTGACCGCCCAGACGACCGCGCAGTCCACCGCGCTCCTGGCGGGCGAGCCCGATCACTCGAACTACACCGCGCGACATCTCCTCGTTCTCGAGGGTCTTGACGCGGTCCGCAAGCGGCCCGGCATGTACATCGGCTCCACCGACAGTCGGGGCCTGATGCACTGTCTGTGGGAGATCATCGACAACTCGGTGGACGAGGCCCTCGGGGGTTTCGGCGACCGGATCGAGGTGATCCTGCACGCTGACGGCTCGGTGGAGGTTCGGGACAACGGTCGCGGTATCCCCGTCGACGTGGAGCCCAAGACCGGCCTGTCCGGTGTCGAGGTCGTCATGACCAAGCTGCACGCAGGCGGCAAGTTCGGCGGCGGATCCTACGCCGCCTCCGGCGGCCTGCACGGCGTCGGCGCCTCCGTGGTCAACGCCCTGTCCGCCCGACTCGACGTCGAGGTGGACCGCGGCGGGCACACCCACGCCATCTCGTTCCGCCGCGGCGTGCCCGGCGAGTTCGCCACTCTCGGTGCGGACGCTCCGTTCAGCGCCGGTAACGGGCTGCGCAAGATCAAGAAGGTCGCCAAGGCGAAGGTCGGCACCCGGATCCGCTACTGGGCGGACCGGCAGATCTTCCTCAAGGACGCCGCGCTCGACCTGGAATCGTTGTATTCGCGAGCCCGCCAGACCGCCTTCCTGGTGCCCGGACTGACGATCGTTGTTCGCGACGAGCGTAATGGTGCGAATCCGGGCGAAGTGGACGAACAGGTCTTTCACTACTCCGGTGGGATCAGCGAGTTCTGCGAATACCTCGCTCCCGACCGCGCGCTCTGCGACGTATTGCGCTTCACCGGGTCCGGCACCTTCAAGGAAACCGTGCCGGTGCTCGACGAGCAGGGGCACATGGTGCCCACCGAGGTCCAGCGCGAGCTGGGCGTGGACGTGGCGCTGCGCTGGGGCACGGGCTACGACTCGACCCTGCGTTCCTTCGTCAACATCATCGCCACGCCCAAGGGTGGCACCCACGTCGCCGGTTTCGACCAGGCGCTCCGGCGCACGGTCAACGACGTGCTGCGCTCGACCAAGCTGCTGCGCGTGGCCGAGGACGACATCACCAAGGACGACGCGACCGAGGGCCTGACCGCCGTGGTCACCGTGCGGCTGGCCGAGCCGCAGTTCGAGGGGCAGACCAAGGAGGTGCTGGGCACCTCGGCCGCCGCGCGGATCGTGCAGAACGTGGTGTCCAAGGAACTCAAGGCGTTCCTGACCTCCACCGGACGCGACCACAAGGCGCAGTCGCGCGCCGTCCTGGAGAAGGTCGTCTCGGCGGCCCGCACCCGGATCGCCGCGCGACAACACAAGGAGGCCCAGCGCCGCAAGACGGCCCTGGAGACCTCGGCGCTGCCGGCCAAGCTGGCCGACTGCCGCAGCGACGACGTCGAACGCAGCGAGCTGTTCATCGTCGAGGGCGACTCGGCGCTGGGCACCGCCAAGCTCGCGCGCAACTCGGAGTTCCAGGCCCTGCTGCCGATTCGGGGCAAGATCCTGAACGTGCAGAAGGCGTCCGTCTCGGACATGCTCAAGAACGCCGAATGCGCCGCGATCATCCAGGTGATAGGAGCGGGCTCCGGGCGTACGTTCGACATCGACCAGGCCCGCTACGGCAAGATCATTTTCATGGCGGACGCCGACGTCGACGGCTCGCACATCCGCTGCCTGCTGCTCACCCTCTTCCAGCGCTACATGCGCCCGATGGTCGAGTCCGGCCGGGTCTTCGCCGCGGTGCCGCCGCTGCACCGGATCGAGCTGTCCCGGCCCAAGAAGGGGCAGGACAAGTACGTCTACACGTACTCGGACTCCGAGCTGAAGCGCACGCTGCTGGAATACCAGCGCAAGGGCATCGCCTGGAAGGACCCGGTCCAGCGGTACAAGGGTCTGGGCGAGATGGACGCCGATCAGCTCGCGGAGACCACGGTCGACCCCCGGCACCGCACGTTGCGCCGGATCAACCTGGGCGACCTGGAGGCGGCCGAGCGGGTGTTCGACCTGCTGATGGGCAACGAGGTGGCGCCGCGCAAGGAGTTCATCACCAACTCCGCGTCGTTGCTCGACCGCTCGCGGATCGACGTCTGAGCACACCGCCGCACCGGCCGGGGCCGGGCCCGAAGGGACTGTTCGTCCCTTCGGGCCCGGCCTTTTTCATGATCGCCGGCCGGGTCGAACGGCCCGTATATCTGCGATAGAAGGACGAATGTCACTCATTGGCGTATGACCGTCACACCTCCCGTATCGGGAGGGCTCGAACCCTCGTTGGCCAAGCGATTCCACGAGCATGGCGGAGCCAGGAGTGCGGCCGTGCCGGCGGTTCATCCGAACAGGTGAATCGTGCACAACCTGGCCGTGCGGCCCGCGCCCGCTGCCCATGCTGAACACCAGTCCCATCGAACGCCTGTCTCGGGTGCTCGGATCGGACGGAACCGCGCGGTTCGGCCATCGACGAGGAGAACTACGGTGACGACCAGTTCGTACCGACCCACACCCACCCGGGGTGTGCCGTTCGGCGACCCGGAGCCGGATCCGCGCGCGGACATCTATCTACGCGTGCAGGCGAGCCCGGAATTCCAGGAGATCCGGCGTCGCTATCGCGACTTCGTCTTCCCGATGTCGCTCGCGTTCCTCGCGTGGTACCTGCTCTACGTGTTCGCGTCCACGTTCGCGCGCGGTTTCATGGCGCACCGGATCCTGGGCGCGTTCAACGTCGCACTCGCCTTCGGCCTGCTCCAGTTCGCGAGTACGTTCCTGATCACCTGGTCGTACGCCCGCAACGCGCGCGGCAAGCGCGACCGGGCCGCGCTCAACCTGCGGTGGGAGACCCAGGAGATGTTCCGGTGAACGCGGTCCACCTCGCGGCCGCGGGCGGCCACCGCGGGCTGACCGGCCTGCTGTTCGTGGCCTTCGTGGTGATCACCCTCGGCATCACCGTGTGGGCCAGTCGGAACAACCGCACGACCAACGACTTCTACGCCGGCGGCCGCGAGTTCTCCGCGTCCCAGAACGGGCTGGCCATCGCCGGCGACTACATGTCGGCGGCATCCTTCCTGGGCATCGCCGGACTGATCGCGCTGTTCGGCTACGACGGCTTCCTGTACTCGATCGGCTTCCTGGTCGCGTGGCTGGTCGTGCTCATGCTCGTGGCCGAACTCGTGCGCAACTGCGGGCGGTTCACGATGGCCGACGTGGTCGCGTTCCGGATGAGCCGCAAGCCGGTGCGGACCGCGGCGGGGGCCGCGACCATCGTGGTCTCGATCTTCTACCTGATCGCCCAGATGGTCGGCGCGGGCACCCTGGTCGCGCTGCTGCTCGGCGACCCGGGCGGGTCGGCGCAGACCTGGACGATCGTCGGCGTGGGCGCGCTGATGGTGGTCTACGTGACCTTCGGCGGGATGAAGGGCACCACCTGGATCCAGATCGTCAAGGCGGTGCTGCTGCTCGGCGGCGCGATCCTGATGACGATCCTGGTCCTGCTGCGTTTCCACTTCGATCTCGACGAGTTGCTGGACACCGCCGCGCACACCAGCGGCCACGGACAGCAGTTCCTGGAACCGGGGCTGAAGTACGGGAAGAACCTGACCAGTCGACTGGACTTCATCAGCCTGGCGATCGCGCTGGTGCTCGGCACCGCGGGGTTGCCGCACATCCTGGTGCGGTTCTACACCGTGCCCACCGCGCGCGCCGCGCGGCACTCGGTGATGTGGGCGATCGCCCTGATCGGCACGTTCTACCTGCTCACCATCGTGCTCGGATTCGGCGCCGCGGCGGTGCTCGGCTCGGACCGGATCCGCAAGTCGAACGCGGCGGGCAACACCGCGCTGCCGCTGCTCGCCGAGGAACTCGGCGGCGGACCGGACACGTTCGGTGGTGTGGTGTTGCTCGCGGTGATCGCGGCGGTGGCGTTCGCGACCATCCTGGCGGTGGTGGCCGGCCTGACGCTGGCCTCCTCGGCGTCCTTCGCGCACGACCTGTACACGAACGTGATCCGCAAGGAAGCGACCGACGAGAAGAGCGAACTGCGGGCCGCCCGGCTCTCGGCGATCGTGATCGGCGGGATCGCGATCGGGCTGAGCCTGTCCGCGCAGAAGCTCAACGTCGCGTTCCTGGTCGCGCTCGCCTTCGCGGTGGCCGCCTCGGCCAATCTGCCCACGCTGCTGTACACGCTGTTCTGGCGGCGGTTCAACACCAACGGCACGGTCTGGGCGATCTACGGCGGGCTCGGCTCGGCGCTGCTGCTCGTGTTGTTCTCGCCGGTGGTCTCCGGGGGCAGGACGCCGCTGGTGACCGGGATCGACTTCCACTGGTTCCCGCTGGAGAACCCGGGCATCGTGTCGATCCCGATCGGCTTCCTGTGCGGCTGGATCGGCACGCTGCGCTCGGACGAGGAGGCGGACGCCGGCAAGTACGCCGAGATGGAAGTGCGTTCGTTGACCGGGGCGGGCGCCTACTGACGGTGCGTCAATAGACGGGCGCGCATGCTCGTCGGGAGGCCCTCGTCCTTGCCGCAACTCTCCGGCCGGGCGGGGGCCTCCCGACGTGCGTCCACCGCGACGGTCCAGGTGCGGCCGTCGAGGTGATCGACGCGCACGGTCCATCCGCCGTCGTCCTCCGCGCGCTCGTCGTAGACCGACAACGCGTCGGCCCGGCGCTCGCCGCAGTCCGCGCGGACCGCGAGCTCGGCGGCCTGACCGGCCCGGGAGTAGGTGGCCCGACCCCGGCAGTGATCCGGCACCATCTCGCCGCGCCGGGCGGCGGCGACCACGGCGCGGGCCGCGGTGGGGTCCAGGCGCCCGTACAGGTAGCCCTGGGGCAGCACGACGGCGGTCGGGGCGAACCGGTGCCCGCCCAGGTGCGTGACCTCCCAGGTGGCCTCGGGGAAGCTCGTGGCGAGCGCGGCGGCCAGCGGTCGGCCCGCGACCGCGCAGCACCGGTCCCGCTTGCCGTTCGTGCAGATCAGCAGGAGCGGCTCGGCGGCCGACTCGCCCACCGAGGGTTCGACCGGTCCGGCCAGCGCGGCCAGGTCGAGGGCGAGCAGATCGGCCGCGGCACGCACCCGCAACCGGCGCAGCCAGGTGCCACCGGGCTCGGTCCAGGCCAGGAAGGCGGTCCGGGGGCCGTCGGGGGCCCCGGCCTCGTCGTCGGCGCGGCGTCCCGGGGTGTTCGGGGTGCGCTCGCCCTCGTCGCTTCCGGCGCCCGGCTCCTCCGAGCGGCGGCTCGCCTCGTCCGGCCGACGGATCAGCGCGGCGCGGAAACCGGCCCGGCCGGCCCGCTCGTCCAACTCTTCGCCCACCCCGTCGTCGAGCCCGCGGCTGTCGGTCAGCGCCCTGGCGGCCCACGGCCCGGGGTGTTCCACGAGCAGCCAGCCGCGCGTGGTCGGAGCGGTGCCGGCCATCGGCTCGGCGAGTTCGTGCGAGAGAAAGACGCAGGTTTCCACGACTGTGCACCGTATAACTTTCGCCGGCCGGCCGGCCCGATCGGTCCCGCCCCGAGCGCCCCGATCCGGTGATCCCGGTACGGTTGTTGCACACGGTAACGATGGGAGGCGGCCATGCCCCAGGGACGGACCGACGGGAGTGCGGCGATAGCCGGCTTCACGTTGGACGACGCGGTGGCGCTCGCCAGGGCCGCGCACGACGGTCAATTGGACAAGGGTGGTCATCCGTACATCACGCACCCGCTGCGGGTGATGCGGCAGGTCGAGGGCGCGTATACGCAGATGGCGGCGGTCCTGCACGACGTGATCGAAGACACACCGGTGGGTGCGGACGACCTGCGTGCCGCCGGCGTGCCGGAGCGGGTGGTGGCGGCGGTGATCGCGCTGTCCAAGCTGCCCGGCGAACCGCTGGAGGTCAGCATCGCGCGCGCGGCGGCGGACCCGATCGCGCTCGTGGTCAAGCGGGCGGACATCGCGGACAACCGCTCCGAGGCCCGGCTGGGCCAGCTCGACGCGGCGACGCAGGTGCGGCTGCGCAGCAAGTACGCGCGCTCGATCGAGCTGCTGGAGGAGTTCGCGGCGCGCTGAGGCCCGGGCGGGTGTGCCCGGCGAGCGAACGAACGAGGGAGGCCCCCGCAGCGAGGGACGCTGCGGGGGCCTCGTCGATGGGTCGACTCAGACGGTGCCCGGCGGGCCGCCGACCGTGTCGACGTGCTTGGCCAGCGGCGTGCCGGAGCCGTCCCGGCGCGGGTCCGGGGCGGGCAGTTCGACCGGCCGGCCCTTGGCGTCCGAGGCTCGGGCCGGCGCCGGACCCGCCCAGGCCAGGCGCAGGGTGGTCTCGCCCTTGAGGAAGCGCTGGCAGCGCACGCCCCCGGTGGCCCGACCCTTGCGCGGGTATTCGGAGAACGGGGTGACCTTGCAGGTGCCGTGCTCCGAGCCGAACAGCGCGTCGCCGCTGTAGGCGGCGACGGTGACCACCGTCGCGTCCGCGCCCGGATCCACCGCGGTGAACGAGAGCACGGACTGCTCGGCGCCGAGCTTGATGCCGGCCATGCCACCGGCCGGGCGGCCCTGCGGCCGCACCATCGACGCCTGGAAACGCAACAACTGGGCGTCGTCGGTGATGAAGACCAGGTCTTCCTCGCCGGTGCGCAACTCGACCGCGCCGACGATCACGTCGCCCTCGCGCAGCGTGATCACCTCCAGGTCGTCCTTGTTCGCCGGATAGTCCGGCACGACCCGCTTGACCACCCCCTGCGCCGTGCCGAGCGCGAGCCCGGGGGAGTCGGCGGCCAGGGTGGTCAGGCACACCAGTCGTTCCTGCGCCTCCAACGAGACGAACTCGGAAAGCGGTGCGCCGCCGGCCAGGTTCGGCGCGGTCGCGGTCTCCGGCAACGAGGGCAGGTCGACCACGTTGATCCGGAGCAGCCGACCGGTGCTGGTGACCGCGCCGACCTCGCCGCGCACGGTGGCGGCGACCGAGGACACCACCAGGTCATGGTTGGCTCGGCCCCCCTCGGGCGGCAGCGGACCGCCGGTCGAGGTGCGGGCGAGCAGGCCGGTCGAGGACAGCAGCACCGTGCACGGGGCGTCGGTGACCTGGAGCGGGACCGCCGCGGCGGGCACGTCGGCCGACTCCAGCAGGACGGTGCGGCGCGGCGTGCCGTACTTCTTGGACACCGCGGCCAGTTCCTCGGAGACCACCTTCCGGAGCAGCTTGTCGTCCTCCAGGATCGTGGTCAGCTCGGCGATCTCGGCGCGCAGCCGCTCCTGCTCGGCCTCCAGTTCGATCCGGTCGAACCGGGTGAGCCGGCGCAGCGGGGTGTCCAGGATGTAGGACGCCTGGATGTCGGACAGCGAGAACGTCTCCATCAGACGTTCCTTGGCCTGCGCCGAGTTGTCGCTGGAGCGGATCAGCTCGATCACGCGGTCGATGTCGATCAGCGCGACGAGCAGGCCGTCCACCAGGTGCAGCCGCTCCTGGCGCTTGCGGCGACGGAACTCGCTGCGCCGGCGGACCACCTCGAAGCGGTGGTCCACGTAGACTTGGAGCAGTTCCTTCAGGCCCAGCGTGAGCGGCTGGCCGTCGACGAGCGCGACGTTGTTGATGCCGAAGGTCTCCTCCATCGGCGTCAGCTTGTAGAGCTGCTGGAGGATCGCCTCGGGGTTGAAGCCGTTCTTGATCTCGATGACCAGGCGCAGGCCGTGCGAGCGGTCGGTGAGGTCCTTGAGGTCCGCGATGCCCTGGACCTTCTTGGACTGCACCAGCTCCTTGATCTTGGCGATCACCCGCTCGGGGCCGACGTTGTAGGGCAGTTCGGTGACCACGATGCCCTTGCGGCGCGCGGTGACCGACTCGACCGACGCGGTCGCGCGGATCTTGAAGGTGCCGCGGCCCTTCTCGTACGCGTCCCGGACGCCGCCCAGGCCGACGACCCGACCGCCGGTGGGCAGGTCGGGGCCGGGCACGTGGCGCATCAGGTCTTCGAGCGTGGCGCCGGGGTGTCGGATCAGGTGGCGCGCGGCGGCGACCACCTCGACCAGGTTGTGCGGCGGCATGTTGGTCGCCATGCCGACCGCGATCCCGGACGCCCCGTTGACGAGCAGGTTCGGGAACGCGGCGGGCAGGACGCCCGGTTCCTGTTCCTGGCCGTCGTAGTTGGGGCCGAAATCGACGACGTCCTCGTCGATCGAGTCGACCATGAGCATCGCGGCCGAGGACAACCGGGATTCGGTGTATCGCATCGCGGCGGGCGGGTCGTCGCCGCCGAGGGAGCCGAAGTTCCCGTGGCCGTCGATCAGCGGCAGGCGCATCGAGAACGGCTGCGCCATCCGCACCAGGGTGTCGTAGATGGGGCCGTCACCGTGCGGGTGCAGCTTGCCCATCACCTCGCCCACGACGCGGGCGCACTTGACGTATCCCCGGTCCGGGCGCAGGCCCATCTCGGCGGCTTGGTACAGGATGCGGCGATGCACGGGCTTGAGTCCGTCGCGGGCGTCCGGCAGTGCCCGTGAGTAGATCACCGAGTAGGCGTACTCCAGGAAGGAGCCCTGCATCTCGTCGACGACATCGATGTCGAGGATGCGTTCCTCGAAGTCGTCCGGTGGCTGCGGACCGGAAGTTTTCGTACTACGGCGGGCCATGCGCGGCGTTGCTCCTTTGCTTCTTCGGGCCGGCGCCGGGCCGTGTCTCCCGTGTCCGCCCGAGGGCGGCGCGGCCGGGGACGGCCCGCACGGCGTGCCCATTGTGACCCGCCGGTGCGACATGTGAGTGCATCGACCCGGGTGACAGCGTGCTTGAGGGCCGTGCGAGGAGGGAAGGACAGCCCTTTGGCCCACGGTTGTGCCGCAGTCCCCGGCCGCCGTCCGAGCAGGGAAAAGGAAGGGTTTTCGCGATGGACGACAAGCAGATTCGCGAACGCATCACCGACATGGTCGAGCAGGAGCGTGCCCTGCGGGAGCAACTTGCGCAAGGTGGCATCTCGGGCGGCGAGGAGCATCGTCGGTTGGCCGACGTGGAGGCCGAACTCGACCGGTGTTGGGACCTGTTGAGGCAGCGTCAGGCGTTGCGCGACGCGGGTGCGGACCCGGCGAGCGCGGCCGCGCGGCCGGCGCGCGAGGTCGAGGGTTACCAGCAGTAGGGCGCGCCGCGGGCGCGCTTCGCCCACCGCGAACACCCCCGCGCGCGGGAGTCGATCGGGCACCGCGCGTCGTTAGGGTGAGGGTGGCCGCCGTCGCGGCGGTCACCCTCCAGGAGAGGACGGATGGGCTTATGGCAGGACCGGCGACTGCATCGTTGGGGTTCACCGCGACCACGCACACCCTCGGCAACGGGCTCCGCGTGGTGCTCTCGGAGGACCACGTCGACCCCGTGGCCGCCGTCTGCCTCTGGTACGACGTGGGCTCACGGCACGAACGGCCCGGGCGGACCGGGCTCGCGCACCTCTTCGAGCACCTGATGTTCCAGGGTTCGGCCAACGTGCACGGCAACGAGCACTTCGAGTTCGTGCAGTCGGCGGGTGGTTCGCTCAACGGCACCACCAGTTTCGAGCGCACCAACTACTTCGAGACGATGCCCGCGCACCAGCTCGAACTCGCGCTGTGGCTGGAGGCGGACCGGATGGGCGGGCTGCTCCAGGCGCTGACCGAGGAGAGCCTGGAGAACCAGCGCGACGTGGTCAAGAACGAGCGCCGCCAGCGTTACGACAACGTGCCCTACGGCACCGCGTGGGAGCGCCTGGTGGCGATGGCCTACCCCGAGGGCCATCCGTACCACCACATGCCGATCGGCTCGATGGCCGACCTGGACGCCACCTCGCTCGCCGACTGTCAGGCGTTCTTCCGCACGTACTACGCGCCCAACAACGCGGTGCTGGCCATCGTCGGCGACGTGGATCCCGAGCAGACCCTGGCCTGGGTGGAGAAGTACTTCGGCACGATCCCCGCGCACGACGGCAAGCCGGTGCCCGCGGACGGCGCGCTGCCGCCGGTCCTGGGTGCCGAGCTGCGCGAGAGCGTGCGCGAGAAGGTGCCCTCGCCGGCGCTGATGGCCGCCTACCGGATGCCGGCCGACGGCACGCGGGCGGCGGACGCCGCGGAGATCGCGCTGACCATCCTGGGCGAGGGGGAGAGCTCGCGGCTGAACACCCGCCTGGTGCGGCACGACGAACTCGCGCTCTACGCGGGGGTGGGCCTGATGCGCCAGGCCGGCACCGCGTCGGTGGGCATGCTGGACGTGAAGGCGTCCGGTTCGGGCGCGGTGGCGGCGATCGACACGGCGTTGGCCGAGGAGTTCGCCCGGTTCGCCGCCGAGGGGCCGACGCCGGCCGAACTCGAGCGTGCGCAGGCCCAGTTGGAGCGCGCCTACCTGGACACGATGGCGACGGTGGGCAGCCGGGCCGACGAACTGTGCCGCTACGCGACGCTGTTCGGGGACGCGAACCTGGCGTTCACCGCGCTGGAGCGGCTGCTGGACATCACCGCCGAGGAGGTGCGGGCGGTCGCCGCCGAACGCCTGGTACCGGAGAATCGCGCGGTGCTGGTGTACGAACCGACGGACGACGCGGACGAGAACGAGGAGCAGGTCGCGTGACCCAGACCGGCGAGATGGTGTTCCACCCGCGCCCCGGCGCGGGCCCGGCCCGTGAGTGGACCTTCCCCGAGCCCCGGCGGTCGGTGCTCGGCAACGGCCTCACGGTGTTGCGCGTGGACCGGCCCGGCCAGAAGGTGGTGGCCGTCGAGTTGGTGCTCGACTCGCCGCTGGCCGCCGAGCCGGCCGAATGCGAGGGCGTGGCGACGATCATGGCGCGCGCGTTCACCGAGGGCACCGACAGGATGGGCGCGGAGGAGTTCGCGGCCGAGTTGGAGCGCTGCGGCGCGACGATCGACAGCGACGCCGATCACCCGGGCGTGCGGGTCGCGCTCGATGTGCCGGCCTCGCGCCTGGAACGCGCCCTCGGGTTGCTCGCGGACGCGGTGCGGGCACCGGCCTTCCCGGCGGAGGAGGTGGACCGGCTGGTGCGCCAGCGGCTGGACGAGATTGTGCACGAGTTGGCCAGCCCGCCGCGCCGCGCCGCGCTCGCGCTCAGCAGCACGCTGTTCGACGCCTCGATGCGGTTGTCCCGGCCGCGGGCCGGTTCCGCGACGAGCGTCGCGCGGGTGGACCGCGCGGCCGTGTGGGACTTCTTCACCGCGCACGTGCGCCCGCAGACGGCCACCCTGGTCGTGGTCGGCGACTTCGCCGGCGTGGACGTCACCGACGTGCTGGAGCGCACGATCGGCACCTGGAGCGCACAGGCCGCCGAGCCCTCGCGGCCCGTGCCCGTGCTCGCCGACGACCACGCCCGGGTGCTGATCGTGCACCGACCGGACAGCGTGCAGACCCAGTTGCTGGTCGGGCGGATCGGGCCGGGCCGCGAGCACGCCTCGTGGCCGGCCCTGACCATCGGCACGTACTGCCTGGGCGGCACGCTCACCTCGCGGCTGGACCGGGTGTTGCGGGAGGAGAAGGGCTACACCTACGGCGTGCGCGCGGCGAACCAGTCGCTGCAGGTGGGCTCGCTGCTGGCGATCCAGGGTTCGGTGGAGACCGACGTCACGGGGCCGGCCGTCGCGGACATGGTCACCGTGCTGCGCACGCTGGCCGCCGAGGGCCTGGTGGACGGCGAGCGGGACGCGGCGGTGCAGAGCATCGTGGGGGTGGCACCGCTCAAGTACGTGACACCGCGCGCGGTGTGCGACTCGCTGGCCGACATGGCCGCCGAGCGGCAGCCGGACGACTACCTGCCGCAGCTCTACCTGCGGCTGGCCGAGGTCGCCACCAAGGACGCCGCCGAGGCGGTGTCCGCCGGATTCGATCCCGAGCACCTCGTGGTGGTCCTGGTGGGCGACGCGGACAAGATTCGCGAACCGCTCGAAGCGCTCGAACTCGGACCGGTCACGGTCGTCGAATAGTCGCGAACCGGCGGTGGGCGGACGGCAACGGCCGGCCCACCGCCAACCGCGGTTTCCCCGGACACTTACGGTAGACCCATGACTCAGCCGTTGCCGGGCGCCGGGCCCGGAGAGACGACAGCCATCCCGCCGGTCGACAGACCCGACAAAAGCGAACCCGACGTGCCCCTGGGCGTCGGACTGACCGCCGCGGATGTCGCGGAGCGGGTCGCACGAGGAGACGTCAACGACGTTCCCGTGCGTTCCAGCCGCTCGACGGCCGAGATCGTCAAGGCGAACGTCTTCACCCGGTTCAACGCCGTCATCGGCGTGTTGTGGCTGATCATCCTGTCCGTCGGGTCGGTCAAGGACGGCCTGTTCGGCTTCGTGATCATCGCCAACACCGGGATCGGCATCATCCAGGAGATGCGCGCCAAGCGCACCCTGGACCGGCTCGCGGTGATCGGCGAGTCCAAGCCGGTGGTGCGCCGGGACGGGCAGGCCGTGGCGCTGTCCCCCTCGGACCTGGTGCTGGACGACGTGATCGAACTGGGCGCGGGCGACAAGGCCGCCGTGGACGGCGTGGTCGTCGAGGCGGACAACCTGGAGATCGACGAGTCGCTGCTCACCGGCGAGGCCGACCCGGTGATCAAGCGTCCGGGCGATCCGGTGATGTCCGGCAGCTTCGTGGTGGCCGGCAACGGCGCGTTCACCGCGACCCGGGTCGGGCGCGAGGCGTATGCCGCGCAGCTCATGGAGGAGGCCAGCAAGTTCACCCTGGTCGCCTCCGAACTGCGCAACGGCATCAGCACGATCCTCAAGTACGTCACCTGGATCCTCTTCCCGGCCTCGGTCGCGCTGATCGTCAGCCAGTACCGGCTGGAGGACACCACCTGGCGCGAGGCGGTCACCCGGATGATCGCGGGCATCGTGCCGATGGTCCCCGAGGGCCTGGTGCTGCTCACCTCGCTGGCCTTCGCGGTCGGCGTGGTGCGGCTGGGTCGCAAGCAGTGCCTGGTCCAGGAACTGCCCGCGATCGAGGGCCTGGCCCGGGTCGACGTGGTCTGCCTGGACAAGACCGGCACGCTCACCGAGGGCGGCATGAACGTCGCCGAGGTCCGCGAACTGGCCGAGGGCCTGCCGGTGCGCGCCGCGCTCGGCGCGCTCGGCACCACCGAACCCCGGCCGAACGCGAGTCTGGCCGCGATCATCGACGAGTGCCCGGCGCAGGCCGGCTGGACGTCGGTGGAGAGCGTGCCGTTCTCCTCCGCCCGCAAGTACAGCGGCGCGACCTTCGAGGCGTCCGGCGCCCGGGCCACCTGGCTGATCGGCGCCCCCGAGGTGCTGGTGACCACGCACGCGCACGGCGACCTGCTCGCCGACGCCGAACGGCTGGGCGCCCAGGGCCTGCGGGTGTTGTTGCTGGTGCGCACCGACGCCTCGCTCGCCGACACCGTCGACGCGCTCGTCGGCGGCCCGGACGGCGCCGACGTCACGCCCGCCGCGCTGGTGGTGCTGGAGCAGCGACTTCGGCACGACGCGGGAGCGACGCTGGAGTACTTCGCCGACCAGGGCGTGGCGGCCAAGGTGATCTCCGGCGACAACGCGATCTCGGTCGGCGCGGTGGCCGCCAAGCTCGGCATCAAGGGCGCCGACCACCCGGTGGACGCCCGTACGCTGCCCACCGACCAGGACGAGCTCGCGGACGTGTTGGAGGCCAACACCGTCTTCGGCCGGGTCACCCCGCAGCAGAAGCGGGACATGGTCGCCGCCCTCCAGTCGCGCGGCCACAACGTCGCGATGACCGGCGACGGCGTCAACGACGTGCTCGCGCTCAAGGACGCCGACATCGGCGTGTCGATGGGTTCGGGCAGCGAGGCCACCAAGGGCGTCGCGCAGATCGTGCTCCTGGACAACAGCTTCGCCACGCTGCCCTCGGTGGTCGGCGAGGGTCGCCGGGTGATCGGCAACATCGAGCGGGTCTCCAACCTGTTCCTGACCAAGACCGCCTACTCGGTGCTCCTGGCCATCCTGGTCGTGATCGCCAACGTGCCCTACCCGTTCCTGCCCCGGCACCTGACACTGCTGGCCTGGTTCACCATCGGCACGCCGGCGTTCTTCCTGGCGCTGGCACCGAACAAGGAACGGGCCCGGCCCGGCTTCGTCAAGCGGGTGCTGCGCTACTCGGGTCCCTCCGGCGTGATCGCCGGCACGGCGACCTTCACCGCGTACCTGCTGGCCCGTTCGCACTACGGCGCGACGGACGCCACGCGTACGGCCGAGACGTCGATCGCGACGCTCACGCTGTTCCTGGTCGGCCTGTGGGTGCTGGCGATCATCGCCCGCCCGTACACCTGGTGGCGGGTGGCGCTGGTGCTGGTGATGGGCGCCGGGTTCGCCACGGTGCTCACGGTGCCGTGGCTCCAGGACTTCTTCGAGCTCAAGCTGGTCGGTACCCGGATGCCGTGGACCGCGGTCGGCCTCGCGGTCGCCGCGGGGCTCCTGCTGGAGGTCGTCGCCTACTGGAACAAGCGACGCCTGGCGAGCGAGGTCGCGGGCTAGTTCGAGGCCGGCCCGCCCCGGCGGGTGTCGGTGCGGTGGCGGGTGGGTCGGGTCGGCGATGGTCGCGCCCGGCCCACCCGTTGCGTTCGCGGTGCCCGCCGAGCCGCGAGACGCGCCGAACCTAGCGGCCGCCCTGCCGCCGCTCCGCGAGGGCCAGGCTCACGCCGACCAGCGCGGAGCCACCGGCCAGGGCCGCGATGAAGGCCCGCCGGCCGCGGGGCAGTCGCCGGCGGTGCCCGTAGGTGATGAGCGTGTCGCCGAGGTCGGCCGCCGAGGCGGCCAGTGCCCAGGCCCGGATCGGCTCACCGCGCACCGCCGCGAACATCGCGCCCGCGCCCAGCGCGAGGTCGCGTCCGCCGAGCGCGCGGGCGAACACGAGGGCCCCGGTGCGGTCCGCGTCGTCGCCGATCCACGGCCGGGCCACCCGCGGCGGATCGAGCAGCGCGACCACGCCCAGCGCGACGCGGGCACCACCCCAGCCGAAGGTCGCCTTGCGGATGAGGCCCTCGGAATCACGCAGCGTGCTGGTCACAACCGCCACGGTATCGCCACCCGCCACTCCAGCGGCCGGCGATTTCGTGCATTAGCCTCGCTCTGCCGCACACACGCATCGGCAACACCGCGGGATCGGCGCCATCGTGACGAACGGTCACGCATCCAGGGGGGTGGCGGCGGCCGATCGCGCCACGGGGATGGAGAATCACGTTGTATCTGCGCAAGCCTGCCCTTTCGGGACTGTTGATCGCCGCTTCCGTCATCGCGCTCTCCAGCGGATGCGGCCTGGTCGACAAGGCCAAGGGCGACGACGACAAGAAGAAGGACTCCGCCACGACCGCGCCTCAGGCGGGCGGCGGATCGACCGGCGGTGCGAGCGGCGGCGCGACCGGCGCGCCGGCCACGACGCCCGGCGGGGGCAAGGGCAACACACCCGCGACGGCCCCGGCCACGGGCAAGCCCGGTGGCACGGTCGACCTCGACCCCAAGGCGTTCTGCAATCTGCTCACGCCCGCCGAACTCAAGGGCGTGCTGGGCACCGAGGTCACCCGCACCAAGAACGACGACACGCTGCGCACCTGCCGCTACTACGGACCCGGTGACGCGGGGCTGGTGACCATCCAGTACTTCATGCGCAGCAGCAAGCTCGCCGACACCCCGGAGAGTGTCGTGGCCAACAACACCGTGGCCAAGTACGGCAAGCCGATCACCGACCTCGGCCCGATCCCCACCCTGTACGTGCCGGGCACCGGCAGCTACCCGGCGCCCAGTGTGCCCGAGGTCTACTTCGCCAAGGCGCACGGCGACCTGATCGTCGACATGCACGTGAGCCTGGCACCCGCCGCGAAGGACCTGCCGCGTGCACAGCACATCGCGATCGCCAAGCTGATCGCCGACAAGATCTGATCCGCCGTCCGGGGCCGAGTCGATCCCGCTCGGCCCCGGCTCGCGGTCAGTTGCCCTTGAGCTCCGGGAAGTCCTCCTCGAACCACTCCAGCTCGCCCCGTCCGGCCTGATCGCCGTCGTGCAACTCGCGCTCTCGACCCCGTAGTTCCACTCGGCGGATCTTGCCCGAGATGGTCTTGGGCAACTCCGCGAACTCGATCCGGCGGACCCGCTTGTACGGCGAGAGCACGGCACGGGCGTGCCGCAGGACGGACAGCGCGGTCTCGCGGGTCGGCTCGTGCCCGGGCGCGAGCACCACGTACGCCTTCGGCACGGCCAGCCGGACCGGGTCCGGCGAGGGCACCACCGCGGCCTCGGCCACCGCTTCGTGCTCGATCAGCACGCTCTCCAGCTCGAACGGCGAGATGCGGTAGTCGGACGCCTTGAACACGTCGTCGGAGCGGCCCACATAGGTGATGTAGCCGTCCGCGTCCCGAGTGCCGACATCGCCCGTGTGGTAGAAGCCGTGACGCATCGACTCGGCCGTGCGCTCCGGGTCGTCGAGATAGCCGGTCATCAGGCCCAGCGGGCGGGCGGCGAGTTCGAGGCAGATCTCACCCTCGGCATCGGTCCCGGTGACCACCTCGCCGGAGATCGGGTCGACCAGGGCCACCGTGTAGCCGGGCAGCGGTCGGCCCATCGAGCCCGGCCGGACCTCCTGCCCGGGCGCGTTGCCGATCTGCGCGGTGGTCTCGGTCTGCCCGAAGCCGTCCCGGATGGTCAACCCCCAGGCGGTCCGCACCTGTTCGATGACCTCCGGGTTGAGCGGCTCGCCCGCGCCGATCACCTCGCGCAGCGCGGTGCGCCACGCGCCCAGGTCCTCCTGGACCAGCATCCGCCACACGGTCGGCGGCGCACAGAACGAGGTCGCCCCACAGCGCACCATGGTGTCCAGCAACGGACGCGCGGCGAACCGCTCCTGACGCACGATCAAGATCGTGGCCCCGGCGTTCCACGGGGCGAAGAAGTTGCTCCAGGCGTGCTTGGCCCAGCCGGGCGAGGAGATGTTCAGGTGCGTGTCGCCCGGACGCAGACCCAGCCAGTACATCGTGGACAGATGCCCGATCGGATAACTCGTCTGGGTGTGGCCCACCAGCTTGGGCTGCGCGGTGGTGCCGGAGGTGAAGTACAACAGCAGCGGGTCGGTCGCGGTGGTCGGGCCGTCCGGTACGAACACCGCGTCCGCTTCGTGGCCGTCGGACCCGTCGTGCGCGGCGGCGAACGAGAGCCAGCCCGGCGTCGGTTCGCCCACCGCGATCCGGGTCCAGGCACCCGGCACCTCGGCGAAGCCCGGGGTCACCGCCGACTCGGCGATCACGTGCGCGACATCGCCTCGGGTGACCCGGTCGGTCAGATCGGCCGGTGCGAGCATCGTGGTGGCCGGGATGATCACCGCGCCCAGTTTCATCGCGGCCAGCATCGCCTCCCACAACTCGACCCGATTGCCGAGCACGAGCAGCACCCGGTCGCCGCGCCGGACCCCCCGGGCGCGCAACCAACCGGCGACCCGGTCGGAGCGTCGGGCCAGTTCGTCGAAGGAGACCTTGGTGTCGGTGCCGTCCTCGGCCACGATCCACAACGCGGTGGTGTCGTTGCCGCGGGCGATCACGTCGAACCAGTCGAGCGCCCAGTTGAACTCGGTGGGATCGGGGCGCGGGAAGTCCCGGCACGCGGTGGGCTGGTCCTCGCGGTGTTCGAGCAGGAAGTCGCGCGCTGCGCGAAAAGCCTCGGTCGCACCCGTCGTCATCGCCGAATTCCTCCGTCTGTCGTGCGGTCGCCGTACCGCAGCATCGCGTCGTCGGTACCGGAACGCACCCTCGCACCACCCGTTCGGGGGGTCAACGATCGCGCCCGGAAGCCGGAGAAATCGGTGCGCGACGCACCCGCGGGTGGGATCCGCCGCCCGGGCCGCCGCGCCGCCGGCGGTCACGGCCCGGGAAGGGGGTCAGGCGATGGTCAGGGCCTGGGCGATGCGGGCGGCCAGAGCCGCGTTGTCGAGGATCAGGGCGATGTTGGCGGTCAGACTGGCGCCGGCGGTCTCGCGGTGGAAGTAGTCCAGCAGGAACGGGGTGACCTCCTTGCCGCGGATGCCCTTGTCGGTCAGCGCGGCCAACGCCCGATTCAGCACCCGGTCGTGCAGCTGCGGGTCCAACTGGTCGGCCCGCGGCACCGGGTTCGCCACCACCAGGGCGTTTCGTCCCAGTCCGAGCGCCTCGTGTGCCCGCACCACGTCGGCCACCTCGTCCGCGGTGTCCACCCGCCACTCCAGCCGATGGCCGGAGTCGACCAGGTAGAACCCCGGGAACGCGTGGGTGCCGAAACCGGTCACCGGGACGTTGAGCGACTCCAGCCGTTCCAGCGTCGCGCCCACGTCCAGGATCGACTTGACCCCCGAGCACACCACGACGAGCCCGCACCGGGTCAACGCCACCAGGTCGGCGGACTCGTCCCAACTCTCCCGCGCCTGGCGGTGCACCCCACCCAGGCCGCCGGTGGCGAACACCCGGATGCCCGCCTGGTGGGCCAGATGCGCGGTCGCCCCCACGGTGGTCGCGGCGTGCCCGCCGCGCGCGGCGACCAGGGCCAGATCGCGCATGCCGGCCTTGAGTACATCCGTGCACGTGGCGACGAATTCGAGCGTCTCGGCGTCCAGGCCGATCGAAGGGCGGCCGTGCACGATCGCGATCGTCGCCGGGACCGCGCCCGCGGCCCGGACCCGGCCCTCGATCTCGCGCGCGATCCGCAGGTTGTCCGGGCGGGGCAACCCGTGCGCGATGATCGTGCTCTCCAGGGCGACCACCGGTCGGCCCGCGGCGAGTGCGTCCGCGACCTCCGGAAGGATTCGCAAGCCGTTCACCGGTAGGACGCTACCGGGCGCGAGCGGCAGCGGCACCGCATACGCACCGGGACGCGGCGGTTCGGCCTCGCCTCGGCGCTCGGACACTCCGATGATCATGGCAACCCGCCGTCCCGTCCCGACCGGCGATCAGCGCCGCGGCTGATACAGCACGGCGGCCCAGCCGTCCGGACCGGTCACCCGCACCCGCACCTCGTGCGGCCCCTCGACCGACTCACCCACGGTGAATCCGCCCTCGCGCAGCGGCACCAGGGCCGCGTCGAGGTCGGCGACCTTGACCATGACCGACGCCGAGTCGCCCTCGCGGTCGGTGCCGGCCAGCGCCAGTCGGCCGCCGTTCACGTCGAACTGCGCCCAGCGCTCACCGTCGACGAACGTCGGTTCCGCACCGAGTACCGCGGTCATGAACCGCACCGCCGCGGCCATGTCGGCGACGGGAAAAGCGGCGGACAGGCCCTGAGCGGACATGGGTTACCTCCTGAGGCGAGACCGGGCACGGTATCTGATGGTCTATCAGGTGCGGCGGACACCAACCGAGTCGGGGCGCCCGGAAGGCACCGGCGGCGCGCCGCAGGGGTTAGCCTCGCAAACGTGGAGCCCACCGACACCGCAGATCCGCCGGCGAAGCCCCCCGAGCACTGGGAGGCCGACGTCGTCCTGCGCGACGGCGCGACCGCCCATGTGCGCCCGGTCGGCCCGGATGACGCCGGCCGCCTCGTGGACTTCTACGCGCGCGTCTCGGCCGAGTCGAAGTACCTGCGCTTCTTCACGCCCTACCCCCGACTGTCCGACCGCGACGTCCGACACTTCACCACCCACGACTGGGTGGACCGGGTGGGTCTGGGACTGTTCGTCGGCGACGAGATGGTCGCCATCGTGCGCTACGACCGGATCGGTCCGGACGGGCGCGCGGTGCGCACCGGCCCGCAGGGCCGCTCCTCCACCGCCGAGGTGGCCTTCCTGGTCCAGGACGACCAACAGGGCCGCGGCGTCGCGTCGGTCCTGCTCGAACACATCGCCGCGGTCGCCCGCGAGCGCGGCATCCGCCGTTTCGTGGCCGACGTACTGCCCTCCAACCGCCGGATGGTCACGGTGTTCACCGAGGCCGGCTACACCCAACAGTCCGCGTTCGAGGACGGTGTGGTCCGGCTCACCCTGGAACTCGCGCCCACCGAGACCTCGCTGGGCGTGATGCTCGGGCGCGAGCACCGGGCCGAGGCGCGTTCGATCGCCCGCCTGCTCACCCCGCGCTCGGTCGCGGTGATCGGCGCCAGCCGACACGAGGGCACGGTCGGCAACACCCTGCTGGCCAACCTGCGCGCCGGCGAGTTCACCGGCGACCTGTACGCGGTCAACCCGAAGGCGGGCAGCGAGCCGATCGACGGCGTGCCGACCTACGCCTCGGTCCTGGACATCCCCGGGGACGTGGACCTGGCCCTGGTGGCGGTCCCGGCGGACGCGGTGCGCCAGGTGGTCGAACAGTGCGGGCGCAAGGGCGTACACGGCCTGGTCGTGGTCTCCTCCGGCTTCGCCGAGACCGGCCCCGAGGGCCGGGACCGCCAGCGGCGTCTGGTCCGCGCCGCCCGCCGGCGCGGCATGCGGGTGATCGGACCGAACTGCCTGGGCGTGCTCAACACCGACCCGGACCTGCTGGTCAACGCGAGCCTGTCGCCCCGGATGCCGCGCCGCGGCCGGGTGGGCATGTTCGCCCAGTCGGGCGCGCTGGGCATCGCCATCCTGGAGTCCACCGTGAGCCGGGGCATCGGCCTGTCCACGTTCGTGTCGGCGGGCAACCGCGCCGACGTCTCCGGCAACGACCTGTTGCAGTACTGGGAGGACGACCCGGCCACCGACGTCGTCCTGCTGCACCTGGAATCGATCGGCAACCCGCGCAAGTTCACCCGGCTCGCCCGACGCGTCTCCCGGGCCAAGCCGGTGGTCGCGGTCAAGTCCGGACGGCACACCCAGGGCGTCCCACTCGGGCACGTCACCCGCACCCTGACCCTGCCCGACTCGGCGGTCGACGCACTCTTTCGGCAGGCGGGCGTGATCCGCGTGCCCACCGTCGCCGAACTCTTCGACGTGGGCCAACTGCTCGCCTACCAACCACTACCCGCCGGCGACCGGATCGCGATCATCGGCAACTCCGACTCGCTGGGCCTGCTCACCCAGGACGCGTGCGCCAGCGCGGGCCTGAACCCGCGGCGCCCGGTCGACCTGACCACCTCCGCGACCGCCGACGACTTCCGCGACGCGCTCGCCGAAGCACTGGCCGACCCCGAGACGGACGCGGTGATCACGGTGTTCATCCCGCCGCTGACCACCTCCGGCGACGAGGTGGCGAGCACGATCGCGGAAATGGCCGGACAGGCGGCGGAGATCGGCAAACCGCTGCTGACCACCTACCTCGCCCACGAGGGCCTGCCCACCCAACTGCGCCGCCTGGACGCGGACGGGGTGCCCGCGCTCGGCTCGGTGCCCTCCTACCCGGCCCCGGAGAACGCGGTCCGCGCCCTCGCCGAGGTGGTGCGCTACGCCGCGTGGCGCCGCCGGCCCACCGGCTCGGTGCCCGAACACCCCGACGTACGCACCGACCAGGCCCGCGCGCTGGTCCGGGCCCGACTCGGCGCGGCGGACGCGGTGGGCCTGTCCCCGGCGGACGCCGCCGACCTGCTGGACTGCTACGGCATCCGGCTGCTGCCCGCGGTGCGGGTGGACAGCGAGGACGCGGCGATCCGCGCGGCGACCGAACTGGGCTACCCGGTCGCGCTCAAGACGATCGCCGAACATCTGCGGCACCGGGTGGACGTGGACGGGGTGCGCCTGGACATCGGCGCGGAGGCCGGACTGCGCCGGGTGTTCCGGGAGATGACCGCCCGCCTGGGCGGCCCGGACCAGGCCCGACTGGTGGTGCAGTCGATGGCGCCGCACGGGATCGCGACCGACCTCGGGCTGACCTACGACGAATCGTTCGGCGCGGTGCTCACCTTCGGGCTGGCCGGGCCGGCCACCGAACTCCTGGGCGACGTGGCACACCGACTGGTGCCCGCCACCGACCAGGACGTGGCGGATCTGGTCCGCGAAGTCCGGGCGGCACCGATGTTGTTCGGCTACCGCGGCGCCCGGCCGGTGGACGTGTCGGCGCTGGAGGACGTCCTGCTGCGGCTGTCCCGGCTGGCCGACGACCTGCCGCAGGTGACGTCGGTCGCGCTGAACCCGGTGGTGGTGGCGGCCGAGGGCGCACACGTGCTGGGCGCGCAGATCCGCCTGTCCCGTCCGCCCGCCCGCACCGACCTGGGCCCCAGGTCACTGTCCCGACCGTAGCGGCGATCGCTCCGGGGGCGGACCCGCTCGCGCGGATCGACGCGAGAGCCGCACCCGTGGACATGCGGAACCGCCGCCGTACTCACATGCCACCCCGAGCTGTGGCACCTACGTACGACGGCGGCTCCAGGCCGGATCCGCTCCGCGGCATGCCCCTCCGCGCCTACCCTCCACATGGCTGCGCATTTCATGCCGTTCGACGCTCTCCGGACCGCGCCGCCCCGTGCCGGTCGTTTCCCCGAGTGTCCCCGGCGGTGAGGCGGTGTCACTCGTTCCCCCGCCCGGGGGCCCGAGTGCCGTGAGAGATCCACCGGCGCCACCGTGTCGACGGCGCGTCCCTGTTGCCCCGGTCGGGCCTCTCGAGAGATCAGTCAACCCCGCCGAGCCGCCCACCGGGAGGGCGCACGGAAGGCGCACGGTGGCGATCCGTAGAAGTGGTACCAACAGTGCGCATCCACCTCACCCGTTCGGGCCTGTCATTACGTCGACAAACCGTCACCATTGGGCAACGGCGTGTGCGCAACCCGACCTTCACCCGGGGCGGATGGCGCACGTGCGCCCTCGGAGGTGCCAGGATGGGGGGTATGGCTAAGACCACCACCTCGACCCAGGGGCTGCGCACGGCCATCGAGCGCAGCGGTTACTACCCGAGCCTCGTTGCCGACGCGGTCGAGTCCACGATCGGCACCGAGCCGGTCGACGCTTTCCTGGTGCACCAGGAGACCACGTTCGATTCCAATGAGGTCCGCCGCCACATCACCGTTCTGGTGCTCACGCCAGGCCGTTTTCTGGTCAGCCACACCGACGAACACGCGCCGGACGACACCTCGCCCACCCCTTACGCGACGACGTCCACCGAGACGGTGCGGATCGACCGACTGGAGTCGGTCGTGGTCAGTCGTGTCGTGGGCAACCCCGCCGAGTACGTTCCCGGGGCCCCGCCGCGCGAAGCCGTGCTCACCATCGGGTGGGGCGCGGTCGGCCGGATCGACCTCGAACCGGCCGGTTGTGCCGACCCGAACTGTGAGGTCGACCACGGCTACACCGGTTCGCTGACCGCCGACGACCTCTCGCTGCGGGTCAGCGAAGCCGCCGACGGTCCCGAAGCGGTCGAGCGCACCCTCACGTTCGCCCGCGCGCTGTCCGAGGCAGTGGCCGGCATCAACCAGTGAGCGCTTCCGTCTGGTTCGACGAACAACCCCCGGTCCCGTTGCCTCGCTACGGGACCGGGGCGTTGTCCGACCTGTTGCCCTCGATAGCCGCCTCCCTCGGCATGCCGGGGGAGGCGAACATCCTCGGCCTCGCGCCCGCCCGCGCGGCGTGCGTGTTCCTGATCGACGGCCTGGGCTGGGACCTGCTGCGGGCGCACCCGGTCGAGGCGCCGTATCTGCACTCGCTCCTGGGCACCTCGTTCGCGGGCAGCGGCCGGCCGCTGACGGCCGGCTTCCCGGCGACCACCGCGACCAGCCTCGCCTCCTTCGGCACCGGACTGACCCCCGGCGTGCACGGGTTGGTCGGCTACTCCGTGGCGGTGCCCGGCGAGAACCGGCTGATGAACCAACTGCGTTGGGTCGACGACATCCGGCCGCGGGACTGGCAGCCGTACCCGAGCGTGCTGGAGCGGGCCGCCGCCGCCGGCATCCGGGTCGCGCAGGTCAACGACGTCATCTTCGAACACACCCCGCTGACCAAGGCGGTGCTCGACGGCGGCCGTTACGTCGGCGCCGAATTCGGCGACCCCAGAGTCCGCGGGGTGCACCGTCAACTCGCCCACCCCGGCCCGGTGCTGGTGTACACCTACGCCAGCGAGCTCGATCGGTGCGGCCACGGCATGGGCGTCGACTCGCCCGAGTGGCGGGCCGAACTGCGCCGGATCGACGGTGTCGTCCGGGCGATGGCCCAGGGGCTGCCCGCCGACTCGGTCCTGTACGTGACCGCCGACCACGGCATGGTCGACGTGGCCCCCGAGCAGCGCGTCGACGTGGACACCGACCCCGGCCTGTCCGCCGGCGTCGCCCTCCTGGGCGGCGAGTCCCGGGCCCGGCACATCTATACGCGGCCGGGTGCCACCAGGGACGTGCACGCGATCTGGGACGACATGCTCGGCGACCAGATGTGGGTGCTCACCCGCGACGAGGCGATCGAGTCCGGCTGGTTCGGGCCGGTCGTCGAGGACCGGGTGCGCGCGCGGATCGGCGACATCGTCGCGGCGGCCTTCGGCGACATCGCGGTGGTGGCCTCCCGCCGCGAACCGGGCGAGTCGCGACTCACCGGCGTACACGGCTCGATGACCTCGGCCGAACAGTCGATCCCGCTTCTGGAGGTTCGCGCCTAGGGCGCGGCTTCAGGGCCCGCTCATGCCGAAGGGGACGGTCTCCGCACGGAAACCGTCCCCTTCGGCATGAACCGGAGCCGGCTCAGGCCTGGTTGCGCTTCTTGGACACCACGAGCGCAACGCCCGCGGCGGCGGCGAGCAGCAGGACGATCTTGAACAGCTTGCCCATGAAAATGGACCCCCTCGATGGTCGAACGAAGATGCGTCTCCCGACCGGGGAAGGCCGCGGGCGACGCGATCCGTGTGTACGTAGGCGCACGGGTACCCGCCGATCCCGGACCCCGTTTCCGGACGGGAGCCCGTCGAGCTCGACTCTACGTCACCTGTTTGGCTCAAGGGTGGAGTGGTTTCCGGTCGGAGTGGCGGGCCCGTTCGGGGCTTCGGTCGCGGATTCGGACCAGGCGGGCTATTGCGGATCATTCGGATTCGACGCCACCGCGATCACGTTGAACACCGCGCCCTGCGGATCCTGCACCGCGGCGACCCGACCGTACGGCGACTCCTCCGGACCGCGCAGCACCTTGCCGCCCAGCTCGTCCACCCGGTCCACCGTCTCGTCCGCGTCGCGCACCGCGAAGTACGTGGCCCAGTGCGGTGGCGGGCCGTTGCGTCCGCCCGCCACGCCGCCGCGCAACTCGCCGTCGACGTGGAACGTCGCGTAGTCGAAGTCGGCGTCGGACATGTCCTCGTAGGTGAAGCCGAACACCGCCGCGTAGAACTCCTTGGCCTGCGGGCCGTCCGGTGTGTACAGCTCGTTCCACACCACCGCGCCGGGCTCGTTGATCACCCCCGCGCCGTTGTGGTCGCCCGCCTGCCAGACGCCGAACACGCCACCCGTGCGGTCGGCGGCCACCGCCATCCGGCCGAACGTGCGCACGTCCATCGGCGGCACCAGCACGGTGCCGCCGGCCACGCGGACCCGCTCGATCACCGCGTCCGTGTCGTCCGCGGCGAGGTAGGTGGTCCAGGCGACGGGCCCCTCCTGTTCGGGCGGGCGACCCAGCAGGCCGGCGACCGGTCGCCCGCCGAGCGTGCAGGTCGTGTAGTGACCCACGTCGGCCGGCCCGATCTCCCCGGCCCAGCCGAACAAACCGCGATAAAAGGCCAATCCGGCCGCGACATCGGGCACGCCCAGATCCACCCAGCACGGTACGCCGGTGGGATACCGCGAGGTCCACTCGCTCATCACTGCCTCCCGGGGCAGACGCCGACAATTGGGGACGATCCGAATCGATGCTGCCACCGGGGTCGGACATGTGCTCGTCGGTGGGCGTCGCACGAGGCAGGATGCCGGTATGAGTTCCCTGATCGAGGCGGCCGACCTGGCCGCCGCCCTCGACGGTTCGTCGCCACCGCTGGTGCTCGACGTCACCTGGCAGCTCGGCGGTCCGCCCGGCATCGACTCCTATCGGGTCGCCCACGTGCCGGGGGCCCGCTTCGTCGACCTCGCCACCGAGTTGTCCGGCCCGCACACGCCCACCGGTGCCGGGGGCCGCCATCCGATGCCGGAACCGGGCGCGTTCGGCGCGGCCATGCGCCGACTGGGCATCGCCGCGGCGACCGACGTGGTCGTCTACGACGCGGGCCAGAGCGTCGCCGCGGCGCGGGCGTGGTGGCTGCTGCGCTACTTCGGCCACGATCGGGTGCGGGTGCTCGACGGCGGCTTCGCGGCCTGGACGGCGGAGCACCTGCCGGTCACCGACGTGGTGCCGGAGCCCGCCGAGCCCGGCACGTTCGTCCCGCGTCCGGGCGAGATGTCGCGGCTGGACGCGCAGGAGACCGCGGCGTTCGTGGCCGCCGGCGGCGTGTTGCTCGACGCCCGCGCCGGTGAGCGCTTCCGCGGCGAGAGCGAGCCGATCGACGCGAAGGCGGGTCACATCCCCGGCGCGGTCAGCGCGCCCGCGACCGAGTACACGCACGCCGACGGCCGCTTTCGCGAACCCGCCGAGCTCAAGGAGTACTTCGCGGCCCGGGGCGCGGTGCCCGGGGCGCGGGTCGCCGCGTACTGCGGCTCCGGCGCGACCGCCGCGCACGAGGTGCTCGCGCTGTCCCTGGCCGGCATCCCGGCCGGCCTGTACGCGGGATCCTGGAGCGACTGGATCACCGACCCCCGGCGCCCGGTGGCCACCGGCGAGTAGCGGGCCCGGTGGGCCGCCGCACGAGCACGGAAAACGCGGGAGCCGAGGGCTGT